>JAFVFM010000077.1 GCA_017475415.1 Solobacterium sp. | reverse complement strand
TCTTTTTGAACGAAAAATCTTCATTTCCCATACGAGAATTATCATATTCTGCACATAAGGTTAAATTACCGATTAGATTCGCATAGAAGCTATATTCATCTTCATCTTCTATACCACAATTCTTCTTCCACCATACATTTGGATTCTGCGGCAATATATGTTCAATATTCAAATCCTTCATCTCTACTTTCGCATGAGATTCATAATGCTCAATTCTCTCTAATACTGGACGCACAATCATTAGCGAATATGCATTCACTTCTTTTAATTGTGTACGCAATTGTTCATCCGTAGGCATAGCCAAAGTTTTACCACGATTATAAGTCACTAAGTGTAAACGTGTTAAAGAATAAAAATCTTCTTTTTTATTCTTTTGATAAGAAGCGATTACTGTACGCAATAAAGTAGGAAAATAATGGCTTAGATTACTATTATCATTCGCACATAAGGCTCTTCTTACTAAATAAGATTCGATTAAACGTATTACCGCAATGACCGTTTTCTTTTCTATCTTACCTGCATAATAATATTGCATAACTTCCATTAAGAAAGGTGCAGGCATTCTTGAATCTGTAATGCGGAAATCCATTAGTGCCTGTTCAATATCTTTATCTTCCGCCTCACCTTCATATATTTCATGGTAATAACGGCAATAGCGATTGATTTCTTGTAATTTCTTTTCTGGCTTATCTTTTGATGAAGACCAATATTGTTTAAAACCATCATATACATCACGTCGATTCAATAAATCATATGTCTTAATGGCCAAAAAGAAACGGAAGAATTCTTCTAACTTTCTTGATTCAGGATAATAATCTTCTAAAGATTGCCAATACATTTTGTAGTAACGTTCTTGTTCGGCATCTGTATGATTCATCAAAATATAATTACGAATTAAATCTGCAGAAGTTAATGGAGCACCAGTTGAATTGATAGATTCAAATATTTCTTGTGCATTATCTCTATCGGATAAAGGAAATTCCAATATATCCATCCTACTAAGACAATCTAATATATCCATTAATGGATATTTCTTAGCCAATTCAAGGATTCTTTTATGAATAAAATGATAATTACGAAATACTCCTGATTCTTTTTCTTTCGCATTTAAATCACGCACAGAGCCATATACCAGTTTTGCATAAACATCATCACTATCTACTGCTGGCTTCAAACGTAAACTAAAGGCATCTTCCATATGGAGATTGTATAAATAATAATCATCAATCATTCCTGCCACATTACGATTCCCTTTTTCTTCTGCAACGCGCTTAAGTGCTAATAGAAAGATGAATGTAGTAGTCATTCTTTGTTGGCCATCCACAATTTGAAATTGTCTTAACATTGTGGATATTTTTGATTCCATATAAATGATAATACCGAGAAAGTGTGTATGATCACGATTCTCTAATACCTTTTCTACATCATGCATAAAACGCATGGTTTCTTTTTCTGGTATCCATGTATACGTTCTTTGATATACAGGAATCACAAATTGCGATCCCATTGTTGTTTTAATAAAGTCAGATATACTTGTACGAACAGGTTGTTTAAGCATCATTATCTCCTTGTGCCTAAAGAATTATAACATAAGAAAAAAGTGTAGCTAGGCCACACTCTTTATTACTATTTACTATCGTTTTCAATTAGATACTTCATTGCCTTAATGGCAGCACGTGTTGCGGTATCCGTATCATGTACTTGTGGATTATCCAAGCCTGCTTTTGCACGCTCTTGATTCGCTACCGTAAGCAAAATCGTTCCACATCTTACATGTAAATAAGAAGCTACGATAAATAAGGCAGCACTTTCCATTTCTGAAGCCTTAGCACCCATCTTTACCCATGCATCCCATTTACGCATTAAGTCTGCACCATTAGGTAATGTTTCTGGTCTATGTTGGCCATAGAAAGCATCCTTACATTGCACAACACCCGTGTGATAAGGAACACCTAATTGTCTTGAACCTTCTACTAAAGCATTAATGACATCTAAATCTGCTACAGCTGGAAATTCAATTGGTGAATATTCAGCGGAAGTACCTTCCATACGAATTGCTCCAGTCGCAATAACTAAATCACCACTTTTTACATTTACATCCATTCCCCCGCAAGTACCGATACGAATAAATGTATCTGCCCCAATCGCAACAAGTTCTTCCATACCTATTGCTGCACTTGGTCCACCCATACCAGTAGACATGACAGAAACCTTTTCACCAGCTAAGTAGCCAGTATAAGTCATATACTCTCTACTATCTGCTACAAATTCTGCATCTTCTAAATACTTCGCAATTTTAGCGCACCGCTTTGGGTCACCTGGCAAAAATACATAACGTCCTACATCACCCGGAGCTAAGCCGATATGATACTGTTTACCACTACCTTCTGCATAATCAATCATAATAATTATCCTTTCAAAATGTATTTATAGATACATTATATACATTTCTAAAAAAAAATTTCAATTACCTATTGTCTTATAAAAAATAATGTGGTAATATTTTCAAGCAACGGCGCGTTGGTGAAGCGGCTTAACACACCGCCCTTTCACGGCGGCACTCACGGGTTCGAATCCCGTACGCGTCACTTTTTTTGTAGGGGCATCGTACAATGGTAGTACATCGGTCTCCAAAACCGCTGATGGGAGTTCGATTCTCTCTGCCCCTGCTTGATTAAGTAAGATCCTTAAATGGATCATTTTTTTATACAAAAATAGCCTCCTTAGAGGCTATGTATTAAAGTTTATATATTTTAGGTAATGTATCTAGATTTTCTAGTGCTTCTATTGGCATTGTTTCATGTCCAAATTGATAATCAGAAATTACACCATTAAATACAATGCCATTTTTATATGGCAATAATACCGTTCGAACAACTGTTGGTAAAGAATATGGATCAATAATTTCATCTATATTGTCTACCAAACCTTTTACCATATAGCTCTTATAATCATCACAGAAAACTGTATAGTTTTCTTCAAAACGATGTAAAATAAATGTTTCTTCTTTTCCTCGCACAAAGCCCTTCGTAATACCTAGATCTTCCTTGCTGAGGCCAAATGGATTAGCTTTAACATATTCCTTAATGATCTTTTTTGGATTTCTAAATACATATTCAGATATTTCAGAAATATCAGCAGGATCGACACTATCACTTTCTAATAGCCTACAATTCCAAACAATTCTATATTTTTGATTCACATATTCTAATAAAGCCATATAAACACGATAGAATTGAGCTGCTTCCTCTTCACCTAAACAAGCATCACCTTGTGGTGTATATTCATCTATTCTTTTTTTATGATAAGCTTCGCGTTCCTCAATATTTCTTTTCGCTACTTTTGGTGCTAAGCCTCCATAAGCAGCCGAAGGCATTTCTTCTAGAGCCTTATGAATTAACTCTATCTTTTTTTCCTTTTCCTCTTCTTCACCTGTTAAAAAGAGATTTAAAATAATGTCGACCTCATCGGTAGTTCCAAGTAATCTTGCTTGATCAATATTTTCAAATAACATAGTTGCATTATTTGCATCGTCCTTTAATAATTCTTTCATCATCTTTCTAACTGAAGGTATTGTGGTGTCAAAACCTTCATTGAATATCTTTTCAAAAGAACGATAATCTACCTCTTGATTATTCGAATACGCCTTATCTTTTTTTGCTGCATCTAATTCCTCTAAATACTGGTAATATTCACTGAAACAAATCATAGGTATAGATTTATCTATATCTTCAACTTCTTTTTCGTATATGTAGGTATAAAAATGTCCTACATAAGAATGCAAAAAGCCAAGGATCGTTTCTTCTTTAATACCTGTTATATCTTTTATTATTTTTACAAATATATCTAAAGGAATTTCCCCTATTCTTTTTAAAAAGCCTAATGCCAAAGAAATGAATTGATCCACATTCTTCTTATTGGGATGAAGTGGTTTATCTAGATATTGATTAATGACTTTCTCCAATTCTTCTGGCACGTAAACAGTGCCATTCGCAAAATCATAGGATAACAAACATTTATCTCTTAGTTCTCTTATTTCCCACCAATATTTCTGATTCAATTGCGCTAAGGGAGAATGTTTCATTTTTTCTCCATAAGACAGTCCCTTTAGTAAATCTTCTTTTTTATGCCATTCTTCTGACATTTGTTTTGTGTCTAATTTTCGAAAGTAAATTAAAAAATCTCTTTCTTTTTTACTCACTAATTCAGAAATCATTTCTTCATTATTATTGTATGCATCAATGATTTCTTGCATCATCTTCTTCTTTGTGATTTTTTCATAGTCTTTAAAGTTATATACAATCCTTGCATATTTATTAAAAACATGACCTTTATCACAATAATTTAATTCTTCTACCAATTTCATAATCTTTTCCTCAAAAAAAATATAGCATAAATACATATACTATATTTTATAATCTATTTATATTTCACTTGCTTTTTGATCAATTTGTTTTAAAATACGCAATAAACTACCAATTAATACAATATCTGCTGCTATCCAAGCTGCAGGTTCCGACCATTTTAGAGCCTCCCAGCCAATAAATCTTGTCATTACAAAGACAAAGAATAAGCGAGCAATTAATTCTGCAACCCCAGATAACATAGGCATTAACGTATCCCCAAAGCCTTGTAAAATGGAGCGAATAATAATTAATACATAAAGAATGGATAATAAGTACGCAAATAAGCGCAACATATCATATCCAATAAATTGTGCTTCACTGACAACGCTTGCTTCACCAACCAAAAACATACCAATTAATTGATTGCCAAATAGAATTAAGAAAACACCTATCATAAAGGCTGTTAGAACACCTAGAATAATACTTGCCTTCACACCTGAGCGTAGGCGATCATTACGCTTAGCGCCATAATTTTGGGCAATATACGTAATCATAGAATAACCATAGGCTATCGCCGCTAATTCAAGAATACCAAATAATTTATTCATTGCTGTAAAACCTGCAATATGCGCTATATCGAATTCATTCACCTTACTTGTTACAAATATACCACCAATCGCAATCGTTAGATTCTGTAAAATTAATGGCCAACTTAATTTAATCAATTCTTCATCCAAGCCTTTTTCTCTCTTAAAATCTTCTTTCTTAATAAAAATGACATCCACTCCTTTTATGACATAGATACAGAATAAGCCAGAAAGAAGTTGAGCAATAACTGTTGCAATAGCAGCCCCTTTTACACCCCACCCTAAAATAGGCACAAAAAGAATATCTAAGCCAATATTTACTATAGTAGAAACAACCATTGCAATCATCGGCGACTTCGCATTACCAAAAGCCCGTAAAATAGCAGAGCCAAAATTAAATAACATAAAAGCTGGCACTCCTAAAAACAAATAATATAAATATTCATAAGCGATTGGTGCAATAGAAGATGGTGTATGTTGTAAATTCAGCATAGGTTGAATGGATAAAACAGAAATTATAGTTAACAAAATCGTAAATATAATGGTTAATTTAAGGGAAGTCGCTAATGTTTTTTGAAGATGCTTTAACTTTTGTGCACCGAAGTCTTGAGCAACAAGTATCGCAAAACCTTGCGTTAAGGCTTGTACAATACTAATCATCATAAAGCTAAACCAATCTGCACTAGCCATAGCCGCCAAGGCATCCACTCCTAAAGTTCGACTAATGATTAGTGTATCAGTCATCACATAAACTTGTTGTAGTACATTAGCAGCCATGAGGGGCAAAGAAAAGAAAAAAATAATCTTTGCAGGATTTCCTTCTGTCATTACCTTCGTTTTTGCGCTCATGCAAACAATCCTACCACGAGACAACTTTCCTTTCAAGATTGAGAATTCTACGCTTTTTCATTGTTTTAAGGTAAAATAAAAACAGTATGAATGAATATTCTTTATTTGATGATCGTGAGAAAACCGGACCTTTAGCAGATCGTATGCGCCCTACTACATTGGAAGAATATATGGGCCAAACGCATCTTTTAAGCGATGACAAAATTCTCAAACGCATGATTGATCGTGACGAAGTACAATCTATGATTTTTTGGGGTCCTCCTGGTGTTGGTAAAACTACATTAGCGAAAATTATAGCCAATTATACGAAAAGTCATTTTATTATTTTTTCTGCTGTAACTAGTGGCATTAAAGAAATCAAAGAAGTAATGAATAAAGCAGAAGAAGCGCGTAGTATGGGACAGAAGACGATTGTCTTTGTCGATGAAATACATCGCTTTAATAAGGCTCTACAAGATGCCTTTTTACCTTTTGTGGAAAAAGGTAGCATTATACTCATTGGGGCAACTACCGAAAACCCATCTTTTGAAATCAATAACGCTCTTTTATCACGCTGTAAAGTATTCACCTTAAATGCATTGGACACTGAGCAACTCGTTAGCTTATTAAAGAAAGCCTTAAAGGATCCTCGTGGTTTTGCGGATTGGGAAGTCATTATGGATGATGATTTACTTTATTTAATCGCCAATTACGCTAATGGTGATGCTCGTGTCGCCTTAAATACATTAGAACTTGCGGTAATGAACGGGCATGGGGATGCAAGGCATTCCGAAGTCACCAAAGATGTTGTAGAACAATGTATACAAGGAAAAGCCTTACTATATGATAAAAATGGTGAAGAACATTACAATATCATTAGTGCTCTACATAAATCTATGCGTAATAGTGATGTCGATGCTGCTGTATATTGGTTAGCACGCATGTTAGAAGCTGGCGAAAATCCACTTTATATAGCGCGTCGCATTGTGCGTTTTGCTTCAGAAGATATTGGCATGGCAGATAGTAGAGCCTTAGGTATAGCCATTGATGCCTTTCAAGCATGCCAATTTATTGGCATGCCAGAATGCAGCGTACATTTAACACATGCTGTAGTATTTTGTTCTCTAGCTCCTAAATCAAATTCTTTAGAAGTAGCCTATATGACTGCCGCAAATGATGCAAGAAATATGCTAGATGAGCCTGTACCATTACATATACGCAATGCTCCGACTAAGCTAATGGAAGAATTAGGCTATGGTAAAGATTATCAATATGCACATGATTATGAAGGCCATATCACCGCTATGGAATGCTTACCTTATTCATTAAAAGGATAATAATATTATTTACCAAGTGAAGAAGGAGTAGAAAAAAGAGTCAAAGAGCGTAAACAACAAATTAAAAAAATCAAAGAAGAAATCAAAAAGAAAAGCCGCTAGCCTATCCTTAATGGCTTAACGCGGCGTATTGCAATGGAAGAAACATAACCAGTTAGTAAACCTGTAGGTATAGATACCAATAAGAAATAAGGCAAAAAGCTAAGCATCCAAGGTTGTTGATAAAAAAACATAACCACCAATACTTGGCCAATAGAGTGCGCAACAGAAGATGCAATCGAAGTAAATAATAGAGAAGATTGCATCTTTTCCATTAGGATTAATACCAAAGTAGATAAGCATACTCCTGCCAATGAAATCCAAAAGGAACTACCCAAAAAACGCCCACTTATTAAATTACCAATTAATACACGCATTAAATTTACAATAATCATCTCTTTCATTCCTAATATTTTTAGTGCTAATAAGGCGATAATATTCGCTAAACCCACACGAAAAACACCCATCAATGGAGGAATCATTGCCGTTTCTAATAAGTTTAATGTAATTGCCATTGCAGAAAGTAAGGCTAAATAAGTGAACTGCTTATTCTTTTTTATATTCATGGTAATAGCTCCATTGTATCTGCCATTGTTTTCGGTACGATAATAATATCATTTGGTAAACAAGTAATTGGTACACCCCAACTATCTATATTCATCCAACCCATTTTTTCACAAGTATGATTCGGACAATCCACATAGGAAATATGCCATTCTTTATTCTTCACTTCGATTTCCATTTTTCCTACTAAGCCTTCTACAGTATGCTTAGCATCAATACCACTATCAAAATAAAGAATCACATGCCCTCTATGTCCTACAGCTATCCAATCCCCCTTAGCTTCTTCTGTTGGTATTTCTTGTGTACTAGAATTAGACGAAAAAAGTCTATTCTTATTCAAAACCACCAACATTACTAAAGCTATACAAACCAATACAATCAATGCATATATTTCTTTCTTTTTCATATCCTATGCATTATAGCATAACAAGAAAGAAAATAAGGCAAACTATATACCTTCTTTCATTAATAAATCTATCGCTTCTAAGTAGCCATCCCAGCCCTTACCTTTAATTTGGGCTATACAATATGGCTTACAGAAAGAACGATGTCTAAATTCATCCCTCTCTGCAATATCTGAAATATGTACTTCTACCACTGGTAGTGGAGCGATAGCCTTAATCGCATCAGCTATGGCGATACTTGTATGCGTATAAGCAGCTGGATTCATTACAATACCATCATAGTGTTGAAAATATGCACTTTGAATCCAATCAACCAAGTCCCCTTCATGATTACTTTGCCTACAATCTACTTCTATACCTTTGCGTTTGGCATAGTCTTCTATTGTTTTCACTAAGAGATTAAAATTTTTTTCACCATAGATTTCTTTTTCACGAATGCCTAACATATTCATATTAGGGCCATTTAATACTAATATCTTCATCTGCCTTTATCAAAAGCCTTTCTTCTATTTGTTGAAGTAATGAGTTTTTGTTTCATTCCTTCAATATCCCCGCTCTCTAATAAGGATTTAAAACTTTGTAGTTCTTGTGTAAATGCATCAATTTCATTAACTAGATTATCTTGATTCAATAAGAATAATTCTGGCCATAATTCTTCATTTATTTTCGCAATACGTGTTAAATCCCGAAAACTATCTCCTGTATATTCCGCTAAATGTGAATTATCGTTCACATTCATTAACGATACCGCTATCACATGTGTAAGTTGTGATAAGAAGCCTATCATTACATCATGTTCCTCCGCTGATAAACAAGAAATATGTTTAAATTTCAATATCTTGGCTATATCTTCTGCTACTCCAATTGCCTTTTGAGAATTCTCTTGTGTAGGGACAATTAAGAAATTCGCTTGTTCAAATAAGGAACAATCTGCATATTGTATCCCTTTAAATTCACGTCCAGCCATAGGATGGCAGGCAATAAATTCTACTTCACTATCTAATTCCTTATTGATTTCTTCTATTACTTCCCGCTTAATACCAGCTACATCCGTAAGAATAGCACCTTTTTTTAGTAAGCCTTTATTTTCTTTTATCCAAGAAATAAACGTCTTTGGATATAAAGCAGAAATCACTATGTCACAATCTTTTACTAAACTAACATCATCCCCGCCTTCTTCAATCCAATGCATACGCTTCGCAAAAGAGATAGCTTCTGGATCAATATCAATACCTCTTACATGGTAGCCTGCTTGATATAAGCCTTTTGCATAACTACCACCTAATAAACCTAAACCTATAATGCATATTTTCGTACTTCTAGATATCATATTTAATTTGTATACCTACCTTTTCTAAATCCTTAAAGAATTTTGGATAGCTTTTTTCTATCGCTTCTGCTCTATCAATATATATTTCTTCTTCAAATAAAGTAGAAAGAATACTTAAGGCCATTACGATACGATGGTCATTATGACCATATAGCTCCCTACTATTTATTCCTTCATGATGCCCATATACTTTTACCCAATCATTACCATCTTCTATTTTATAACCTAATTTAGCTAATTCTTCTTTCATCGCTTGTATACGATCACTCTCTTTTATTCTTAAGCGTTCAGTATGAAGGAAGGTTGTTGTTCCTTTTGCTTGCGTAGCTAAGGCAAATAATATTGGCCCTAAATCCGGACAATCTTCTAAATCGATTTCTATACCCTTTAATTCACCATCTTTAAAACAGTAGCCTTTTTCTTTTTCTTCTACATCCATTCCCATCTTTTCAACTATATCTTTAATGATGTGATCACCTTGTTTTGAATCATGATCCATATTCACCAAATGAATTGGTACCTTTACTATTTGTGCTAAGGCGATAAAGAAGGCGGCTTGCGAATCATCTGCAGGAACATCTATATCAAATGGTTGATAATTCTGTTTACCTTTTATGTAATAACGATTTCCTTCTTGTCTTATTTTTATTCCTGCTTTAGATAAAACATCTATAGTTAAGTTTAAATAGGATGCTGAGGCGATAGGTGGTAGTATTTCAATTTCACTATCCCCTTCACACATTGGTAAAGTAAAGAATAAACCTGTAATAAATTGAGAAGATATATTCCCTTCCACACTATATTTACCTGCCTTTAGTGCTCCTTCTACTTCTATATATTCTAAAGTATGCTTAAAGCTTAGCCCTTCTTCAGTAAAGATTTTTTCATATACCGATTGTGGCCTTTCAAGCAATCTTCCCTTACCTATAAATTTTATTCTTTGATTACTTAACGAAAATAATGGAATCAAAAAACGTAGAGTACTACCTGACTCATGAGCGTCGATTACTGTATCTTCTAAATGAATTGTTGAAGAAATTCCTCTGACCAACAATCTATCTTCTTCTTGTATAAAGCTAGCACCTAGTTTTTTTAAAGCATGCATAGTCGCTAAGGTATCTTCGTTATGCGTAAAGTGATACAAACTACTCTCCCCATTCGCTAAAGCAGCCGCAATCAAATAACGATGCATAAGTGACTTACTAGCAGGTAATGAAATATAACTTTCTTTTGGTTGGCCTTTTTGTATAGAAATATGCATTATACGTCTCTTCCTACAGCCTTAGCTACAACACGCGCCTTCTTAATTAATTCTGCAAACTTCTCAGGTTTTAAAGATTGCGCACCATCAGACCATGCACGCTCTGGTTGGTCATGTACTTCAATAATTAAACCATCTGCACCAGCCGCAATAGCTGCTAAAGACATAGGTTCGATCAATTTCCAATCTCCTGTTGCATGGGATGGGTCAATAATTACAGGTAAATGTGTCTTTTCTTTTAAAATAGGAATTACCGCAAGGTCCATCGTATTTCGTGTATATTTTTCAAAAGTACGTATACCACGCTCACAAAATATGACATTCGGATTACCTGCTGCCATAATATATTCAGCAGACATAATCCAATCTTCTATCGTTGCCGACATACCTCGTTTTAATAATACAGGTTTATTGATATGCCCAACGGCCTTTAATAAATCAAAATTTTGCATATTACGGGCACCAATTTGTACTAAATCTACATTTTCAACGAATTCATCAATCTTATCCGCACTCATTACTTCGCTTACAATTGGCAAACCTGTTTCACTTCTAGCTTCTACCATATCCAATAAGCCCTGATAACCTAGGCCTTGGAAAGCGTAAGGTGATGTACGTGGTTTATACGCGCCACCACGAATCATATCTGCTCCACACTCTTTTACTTCTTTGCCTATGCGGCAAATCTGTTCACGATTTTCTACTGAACATGGACCACCAATGATGACAATTTTTTCTTTACCACCTACTTTTATTCCTCCTACATCTACAATCGTATCTTCAGGATGAAACATACGATTCGCCAGTTTATATGGCGCTGATACACGTTGTACATTTTCTACCCATTCATTCGCAAGTATGTCACGATCAGACAAAGTAGAAGTATCACCCACTAAGCCAAATACATTAAAGCGCTCACCTTGAATGATATTTACTTGTAAACCTTTCGCTTCAAATTCATCATAGAGATGATCGACCTCTTCTTGAGGTGCATTCTTTTTTAATGTAATAATCATTTTCTATATCCAACCTTCCTACATATTTCCTCAATTGCTTCTTCTATTGTTGTATTATTTTGAACCACTATATCGCTATAGGATGCATATAATTCTCTTCTTTCTTCATAGCGTTTTTTTAAGGCCTCTATATTAGAACTTAATGGCCTATCTTCAGTCGCTTCGAGTAGATTTAAATCTCTATCTATCCAAATAATGTAACCTCTGTGCGACAAAGCAAGCATATTTTCTTCTTTTACGACTACTCCACCACCGCAGGATAGAATCATTCCTTCTTTTTTACTAAATTCTTTAACCAATTCACTTTCTTTCTTACGGAAGCTTTCTTCTCCATGTTCTTCAAAATAGGAGGAAATTTCTTTCCCTTCTCTTTCCACAAATATTTGATCTAAATCGATTACTTCTTTTTTTAATCGTTTACCCAAATAAGAAGCGATTGTAGATTTACCAGAAGAAGGCATACCAATCAAAACAATATTTCTTCTTTTTTCGTAAAGATACGTTAAGCATTCTTCAATTTTACTTTTCTCTATTTCCTTTTCAAAAAAGAATTCTTCCGCAAATAAGGCTTGAGCCACTAGCATTTCAAAGCCTCCTACTGCTTTAATTCCTCTTTTCTTCGCCTCAAACATAAGCCTGGTACATAAAGGATTCGCTATGATATCTACAACTGCTTTTAAATGAACACAAGCATCTAAATCGATATTAAGCATTTCTTCTTCCTTTGGATAAATACCAACCGGTGTAGCATTCACCAGCAATTCATATTCACTAGCTCTGTTCTTGAATTCTGTATAATCAATTCTATCTTTTGAAGCTGTTCGACTCACAATATCGATTGTATTACTCCCTTTTTCTAATACAGCTAAACATGCCTTCATCGCCCCACCACTACCAAGTATCGCGATTTTTTTGCCATGATAGTCTATTCCATTAGCTTCTAATAAATAACGAAAACCTTCCACATCGCTATTGTAACCTACTAATTTTCCATTACGATTAGCTATACAATTAACAGCTTGTATCCTTTTTACCTCATCACTCATTTCGTCTAGATATGGGATTACTTTTTCTTTATAAGGTATAGTAATATTCATTCCATCGAAGTCTTTTTTCTCTAAGAATTCTTTCATATCCTCTTCCTTCAAGGAAAATAAAGTATAGTCCTCTCCACAAAGGAAATGATGTATTTCGGGTGACCAGCTATGCCCTAAGGGATATCCTATTAAACCTAACTTCATCTTTTTTCTCCAAAATAATCTTCGCCAAATTGTCCCACTAATACATCAGCTAAAGTGAAGGCGGTCATACAATCGACTACAATCCGAGCACGATGAATGATGGCTGGATCATGCCTTCCTTGTATTTCTAATTGCACTTCACGATATGTATTTAAATCTACACTTTGTTGAAGAGAGGCAATGCTTGGTGTTGGTTTAATCACTGTGCGAAAAAGAATAGGCATGCCATTACTAATTCCACCTTGAATACCACCACTATGATTACTTAAGGTAACCACTTCATTCTCTTTTATTCCAAAAGCATCATTCGCATCACTACCATACATATCCTTAAGCGCAAAGCCTGCACCAAATTCAATACCCTTAACCGCTGGTATAGAAAATATCGCATGACTAAGAAGGCTTTCTAAAGAATCAAACATAGGATTACCGATACCTGCATCTAATCCATCAACCACTGTTTCTAATACACCACCTAATGAATCTTTTTTGCATCTGGCATCTTCTATTTCCGCTTTCATTTTTTCTTCCACTTCATCATTCAATACCGCAAAATATTTCCCTTTTAATTTGACTATATCATCATTTAGGTTTTCAAATTCACGATCGTGAATACCATGTAATTCTTTTATATGGCTTGCAATATATATACCTTTTTTCTCTAGCATATGCATGCATATTGCCCCACTTGCGACTAATGCCGCTGTTAATCGCCCACTAAAATGGCCTCCACCACGTCTATCTTCATAACCTTTATAACGTAAAGAGCCACTATAATCCGCATGGCTAGGTCTAGGCACGAAGGCGGCACTTTCATAATCCTGACTGCGCACATTTCGATTTTCAATGAGAATAGTAATTGGTGTTCCTTCCGCAAACCCATTACGGACTCCAGATACAATTCTTACTTTATCTTCTTCTTTGCGCGATGTGGAAATTGTTCCTTTCGCTTTACGTAAATCCATTAGTTGTTCGATATAAGCTTCATCGATTTCTATTCCCGCAGGTATACCATCTAGAATAGCGCCAATCATCTCTCCATGTGATTCACCAAAGATTGTTAATGTAATATGATTTCCTATTGTATTTCTCATCCTAAATGACTCCTTATCTCTTCCATTGACCACTGTTCTAAATGTGCTTTTCCAATTTCATCTACCTGCACAATTGAGATAGTATTATGGTCTGCTTTTTTATCATGCATTACAAGTCTAGCAATTTCGCCCTTATCTGCTTCACACGAAATAGGTAATTCCAATTTTTCTAATACAATTTTTAATCTTTCTTTAATCTCTTCATTTTTTAAGATGGTCATCATACCCATTGCCACACATTCACCATGCAAATATTGGTCAAAATCATAATAGCTTTCATATGCATGGCCATAACTATGACCAAAATTTAAGAGTTTGCGTTCTCCTTGTTCACGTTCATCCTTTTCTACCACTTCTTTTTTTATCCGTAAAGAACGTTCAATGATTTCTTCTATATTTTCTTCTATCTTTCCTTTTTCAAACAAAGAGAAGAGTTCCTTATCTTTAATTAAACCTGCCTTCACTGCTTCAGCTAAACCATTATGAAATTGCCTTTTATCTAATGTCTTTAATGTATCTACATCAACAATTACTGCATCTGGTTGCCAAAAGGCACCCACACAATTCTTTTTCTTACCCATATCAATAGCTGTCTTACCACCAATGGAAGAATCAATTTGGGCTAAGCTTGTGGTTGGTATATTGATATAGCGAATACCACGCATATAAGTAGCTGCCGCAAAACCACTAATATCTCCAACTACCCCTCCACCTAAAGCAATAACATAATCTTTACGGGAAAGATGGGCTTCCAACATTGCCTCATGGATGGATTCTAAGATTCTATAATTCTTAGAAGCTTCTCCTTGTTTAAATTCAAACAGCTTAGCTTCAGGAAATTGCTCTAATATTATTTCTTTATATTCTTTTGGTACGCCTGTATCACTAATAAGAAAGGCTTCACCATTTAGTTGAATATAGTCTTTGATATGACGAATCGCTCCACGTTCTAATATGAGTGGGTAAATCTTATCTTTTGTCTTTACTTCTAGTTGCATAGTCCCTCCAAAAAAATAACCATATGGCTTATCCATATGGCTATATACATTTATTCTTCCATAATAGATAATGCCAAATATAAAGTGGGCAATTATCTATTCTTGCCCTGCTTATCTAAAATAAAAGTAATAAAACTTATTCATCTGCATATCAGTATCATACCATGTAGGCAAATTATTTCAACATTTTTTTCTGAAACATTTTTCATTCAGTTACGATAGCTGCTACATAATTACCTAGTATTTTGGATTCTTGGCATAATAATTCCAATTCTTTTAATACTTCTTTCATTCCTCTAGTTTCTATATTCCCTTCAAAATCAATATAGAATCGATAGGCAAAAGGCTTATCTACGATTGGTCTACTCTCTAACTTCAATATATTAATTCCATTTTTTGCCAATATACCTAGCATATTATATAAAGCACCAGGCCTGTGTTTTAATACCAACATCATGGATACTTTATTTGCTTCTTTTTCTACAACAACCTTTGAAGTGATGACTAAGAAGCGTGTCATAT
>JAFVFM010000076.1 GCA_017475415.1 Solobacterium sp. | reverse complement strand
TGCGAGACATGTGGCTACGAAGAGGAAGTCCCCCTGGCAGACATTGAATTACTTCGTGAATTCTCTGCCCCTTTTGAAGAAGACCACCTACTATGCCCATTATGCCTCAACGATATGTTTAAAAAAGACTCTCGTCATTTTAAAAAAGATGAGGACTAGTTTTTCAAGTGACTTTTCTGCTTTACTTGCCCCAGTCCATCTTTTTTTATATCTCGTCGCACGCATTCAAATTCTTATAAGACAAAAAATAGGATACCAAAGTATCCTATAACTCTTTCACTAATTCTTCTAAATTCAAGCCACAATAATAGAGTTCCATTTCCAAATATGTTTTAATCTCTTTTAATGTATCCACTGTTTCCTTTTGGCAATCATCACTCTGTGCTGAATTTTGGTAATCGAAGGTACATTTACCCATACTACCCTTATCCCCCTTCCAGTTATAAGAATAATCTATGCCATAACGGGAATAAATAAATGTTTTTGTATCAAAGTCTACCGTATATCCTTCATTATCATTATATTCAACATGATATACATTCTGATTATCTTTATCCTGTTCATAATTCAACCTAGACACCAAACGTTTTCTAAATGTTTCTTCAATTGTAGCTCCTATATCACTACTTTCTTCTGATACGGCAATTTGTGATACATCAATATCTTGATAATTCACATATTGGCTATGCGCTTGTTTTTCTTCTTCGCTTAATTCCACTTCTGTTTTTCCTATCATAAAGCGATTAGTATTGAGTTTATAATCTAAGCCCATAGCTTCATTATTTTGTTTAAAAGAAGAAACAAATTGTGCACTTTCCTTTATAAAATGTCCCTCTTCATCAAAGCAATAAACAATTTGATTCTCTTCTATAGAAAAGTCTTCTAAATTCTTTAAATCATTTTTATCATAGCGATCAAAGAAGATTTCCTTTGCATAATCTTTTTCTAATTCCATCACAAAAAGAATTAAGCCATCTTCATCTTTGCCTTGCGATATGGATACCAACTTATCCTTCACAAACAAATATGGCTCTAATGGAGCTAATAATGTATCTTTCACTTCTTTCATGCCCATTTTTTCATAATAGGTCACTGTATTATAGTCGGCATATAAAGTATCGTTATAATAATAGCCTTCTAGTTTTGAATAGTTACCATTTGCGTGTATATTCTGTGCCACATGCACTATATCATCTACTTCTAATACCCCATCCATGCCAAATAATTGTTGGTTTTCATCATCCTTTTTTAGAATATAACTAGAATTTACACCTATAGAATAATTCTCATTTTGAACAAGCTCATTCAAAGAATTCTCTAGAGCACTATAGGCATCCCCCTGTACTTCTTCCATTTCAATAGGATTAATTTGTGTAGAAGAAGGCACATCATTTTTGCATCCAATAAAGATAAATATACTAAATAAAATGAATACTATTTTTTTCATCAATTTAATATTATACTCTTTCCTCCCCAAAGAAAAAGCAGTAGCTAAGCTACCGCAATTTCTTAAAGAATTTGAATCAATTTCTTTTCATCTTCTTCTTTCTTTTGTTCAGTAGGGATTTCAATTTTAAGAATACCATCTGTAAATGTTGCATGTACATCTGTATCTCTAATTCCTTCACCTACATAGAAGCTTCTTGAGCAACTACCCGAATAACGTTCTTTACGAACTACTTTACCTTGATCATCTTTTTCTTCAGAAGATGAATTCTTAGCAGCACTAATCGTTAATGTGCCATTGTAGAGGGTAATCTCAACATCTTCTTTCTTATAACCAGGAACTTCTATATCAAGGATGTATTTTCCGTCCTTTTCGTGAACATCTGTTTTCATTAGGGAATTTCCACCCATAACAGGTGCTCTGAACATGCTGTCAAACATGTCATCAAATAAATCATTTCTTCT
>JAFVFM010000075.1 GCA_017475415.1 Solobacterium sp. | reverse complement strand
TAGCTTATTCTAGTGCGACTATACGTAATGATATGCAAGTATTAGAAGAAATGGGATATTTAGAGAAGACACATACCAGCTCAGGACGTATTCCTAGTACTTTAGGCTATAAATTCTATTGTGAGAATTTATTAGACAATGCTGGCTTGGATAAAAAAATGGAAGTGGCGATTAAGAATGCTTTCGATTTATCCAATATGAATATAGAAGAAGCGGTTAGACAGAGTTGCGAAATCTTATCCGAAATGACGAATATGACGAGTGGTGCAATTGGCCCTGATTCTTCTACACAAACATTAGAACATATTAAGCTCTTTCCTATTGATGAAAGAAATATGGTTTGTGTATTTATTACCAACAGTGGTCATACCGAAACAAAGAATTTTCGTTTTGATGAAGATGTACCAATGAAAGATATCGAAGCTTGTACCGATATACTTAATGCTAGATTAAAAGGGATTAAGATTACTGATCTTGCAACAGCGATGGAACATATTAAGCCTGAATTAAGTGCGGTTGTACAAAGACATGATTTATTATTCACTGCCTTTGTCAAAGCCTTTGTGAAATTCGCTAGTGATTCAGTATATTTCTCGGGCAAAGATAAGGTATTATATCAACCGGAATTTGAAGATATTACAAAGTTAAAACAACTCATGTCGATGTTCGAAAATGCAGATGTATGGAAGAATATGCATCAAAATGAAAAGGCATTAGCCGTTACGACAAAAAGAGGAGCACAATTAACTTGGTATGACGATCTAGCAGTAGTACGTTCAAGCTTTAAAGTGAATGAGAAAGAATCAGGTGAATTAATGATTGTTGGCCCTTCACGTATGAATTATGACATGGTTATTTCCATGATTGAATATGCTGCAAAGATGATAGAAAAGATGTATAGAGTTGCAGGTGATGAAGATGAGTAAAAAAGAAAAAATAGTAAATGAAGAAAAAGAAATAGCAGAAGAATTAGAGGAAATGGAAGAAGAAAAGGAAAGCGATGCGCAAGAAGAAATTAGCGAGGAACAGCGTATTGCAGAACTAGAAGGACAAATTGCTATTTTAAAAAATGAATATGCTAAAGCATATGCAGATACAGAGAATACAAAAAAGAGATTACAAAGTGAATATGATCAATTAAAAAAATATCATATACAAAGCTTTGCCTTAGAAATCTTACCTGTATTAGATAACTGTGAACGCGCACTTAGCCAAGAAACAAGTGATGAGGCTTATAAAAAAGGTGTAGAAATGATATATATGCAATTAAAAGCTGCATTAGAAAAAGAAGGCGTTACGGAAATTGAAGCAGAAGGAGAAGTCTTTGATGGAAATTGGCATCAGGCTTTGATGGCTGAACATAGAGATGATGTAGAAGCAGGTAGAGTATTAGAAGTATTACAAAAAGGATATAAACTAAAGGATCGCATATTAAGAGCGGCTTTAGTGAAAGTAAGTGAATAAAAGGGGAGGTAACAAATATGAGCAAGATTATTGGTATTGATTTAGGTACAACAAATAGTTGTGTAGCAGTTATGGAAGGTAGTGATGCAAAAGTTATCACTAATCCAGAAGGAAATCGTACAACACCTAGTGTTGTCGCATTCAAGAATGGTGAACGTATTGTGGGTGATGCGGCTAAGCGTCAATTAATTACCAACAAAGAAACTGTATATTCCATTAAACGTTTAATGGGTACAGATGAAAAAGTAACATTAGAAGGTAAGGAATATACACCACAAGAAGTTTCAGCAATG
>JAFVFM010000074.1 GCA_017475415.1 Solobacterium sp. | reverse complement strand
TACATTTACTTCTTCTTCATATAAACATAAACCAAAGCGATAGCGTTGGCTAGCTAAGCCATTACGATTACGTAAATAGGAATGATCTGTAATAATAAGCTGAGGTATACCTAGCGCCATACAGAGGTTAAAGAGATAATCGTTCCCATCATGAATGGCGATTTTAGTGTATTTGAGTAAATTGAGGTTAGGCTCTGCCATATAGCGTATGCTACCTACTCTTTGTTCGGCTTTGTTGTGTTTGATATAAGCATTTAAAGAAAAAGGTGCATCTTTAAATGATTGATCTAATATACGTTTTATACGCCATTTGGAAAGATGAATATCATTCAAATAGATAAAGATATCTTTTCTATCTTCTAAACTTGATTGAAGAATAGAAGAAATACCAATACGATGAATATCTTGATTCGCAAGTATTGGTTGTATTTCAAGCGGGCCAAATAGAATGCGTTTATCGCATAAGTCATAGAGTGAGGAAAGATTTAATATTTGATCAAAATGATTATCTTTTAATATTTCATTTACGCCACGTAATATGGTGGATGGAATACTAGTAGATTTATACATATCTTGATTTACGATACCAATAGAAGGAATATCCTTTTCTTTGGCAATGAGGATAGAAGCGATACGATCTAAGGTGACAATCACATCTGGTTGGAATTGTTCAATAACTTCTTTTAAGTGAGCCAAATCATCTTTTAAATATTGATCATCAATCGCTCCTCGATTATAAAGAAAGTCTTCATAATACTTTTCTTCAATGCGTTTTTGTAGGAATGGTGGCTTAATCTTGTTAGTAGGATAGAATTGCGCATGAGAAAAAGTATTCTCTTTTGGGGCGGAAATCGCAACCGAATGGCCTTCTTGGTGAAAAAGGGTTGCTAGATTTCTAGTAATATGAAAGGCAGCGTCACTACCTGCATGTATAATTAATGGGGTTATTAATATCTTCACATAATTAGTATAACATCTTGCAGAAGATAGGAGATATAGAATATGATGTGTAGTAAGAAATAGGGAGGAAGATGTATGTTAAAAGTACTGGATCACCCACTCATTAAGCATAAGTTAACACATATGCGTGACAAGAACACTTCAACGAAAGATTTCCGTGAACAATTGGATGAAATTGCTGAATTAATGGCATATGAAGTGTGCAGGGATTTACCTTTAGAAAAGGTAAGCGTGGAAACACCAATTGCTAAAACAGAAGGGGAAAAGATTGCGAAAGAAGTGGTTATTGTGCCAATTCTTAGAGCAGGTATTGGTTTACTAGATGGTATTAGGCGTTTAGTACCAACTGCTAAAGTAGGCTTTATTGGTTTGTATCGTGATGAGGAAACATTACAGCCTGTAGAATATTTCGCTAAGTTCCCTAGTGGCTTAGAAGATGCCATTGTTATGGTAATCGACCCGATGTTGGCAACAGGCGGTAGTGCTATAGATGCAATTCGGAATGTGAAAAAAAGAGGTGCAAAAAACGTTCGCTTAGTTTGCTTGGTTGGGGCACCAGAAGGTGTAAAGGCTATGCAAGAAGCACATCCTGATGTGGATATCTATTTAGCTGCATTAGATGAAAAATTGAATGAAAATGGGTATATCGTACCTGGCTTAGGTGATGCAGGAGATAGAATCTTCGGAACGAAATAATGGAACTTACTTTATTTCTAATTAAAGCCTTTGTCTATGTGATTGTCTTTGGGGCATCTCTATATGCATTATCAAGCTTGAATTTTGAGAAGTTGATTCGCAAGAATATGGTTGCACAAGCTCAACTATTGTATATATTCTTAGCTATGTGTATGGCATATTTAGTCGGATCGTTCATTTTTGTGTTTTTTCGTAATTTTTAAAAGGAAAATGACTCTTCTTTGTCTATATGAATGATGAAGGAGAGTTTTTTTATGTTAGAAAAGAATGAATGGTTTGCGTACATTGACGCAAAAAAGGAAGTATATGGAGACATATTGGACCGCAATTTGGCGAATCATTTGATTTCGGAGGCAAATTGGGTAGTGCGAAGCCAATGCGGTTCAGGAGAGGATATGGGTATAGACGTAGAGCCTGGAGACATTTGTTTTACAGACTTTGGAACATCCTATTTAAACGAGGCTGGTTATCAACATTTTTCGATTATGATGTCTGTTTACCAAAAGAAGGCTTTGGTTATACCAATGACGAGTAATCATAAAACCTATGAAAAGGCCTATGATCCTTTAGAAAACCCATTAGGAAAGAAGAATTTAATGCGTATTGGTTTAATTCATGGCTTAGTGAAGCCGTCTGTATTATTTTTAAATGATTTGCGGTATATCAATACGGCTAGAGTAATACGCAAAACAACACATATTTCAAAACGTTCAGCCTTATTTAAAGAAATTCAAAAGCGAGTTAGGGAGGTCATAGCTTTAGGGGAATAGTTTTTCTTGTGGTAATATTGGGCTATGGAAAAATTAAATGGTATTTGGTTAGTGGGTGTCTCTTGTGGGCCTGACTCCATGGCACTTTTAGATATGTTATTACAAAGTAAAACAGAAGTGGTAGTTGCGTTTGTGAATTATCATACCCGCACACAGTCCGAACAAGAAGAGGCCTTTATTCGAAAGTATTGTAAAGAAAAAAAACTCATTTGCCATATCTTAAATGAGGAATTTAGGCATCAAGGTAACTTTGAAGCAGAAGCACGCAAATGGCGTTATGACTTTTTTGTGCGCTTAGTAAAAGAATATGGTTATCAGGGTGTTTTATTAGGCCATCACCAAGATGATTTATTAGAAACATACTTTATGCAGGAAGAAAAGAATCTTATTCCTGAATATTATGGGTTAAAAGAAGAAATGCTCTATCATGGCATATTGGTAAAAAGGCCACTCTTGTCTTATACAAAACAAGAATTATTAGACTATTGTATAAACAATCAGATTCCTTATTTTATAGATGAAAGCAATGCATCAAGAAAGTACACACGTAATCGTATACGTGAGGATGTTGTGAGTAAACTCAATGCACAAGAGCGTATTTATGTATTGAAAGAAATCGAAAAGAAGAATGCAATACGTCAAGAAAGAATCTGTAGGGTGAAGACGTATTTTGAAGGAATGCAGATGGATTTAATGCATTACCGTACCTTACCTTATATAGAAAGAGAAGAAATCTTAAGAATTCTATTAAAAGAGAAGAAGTATAGTGCTAAACATATTGAACAAATTGATGCAATATTGATGAAGAAAAAAGACTTTTGTATAGAAGTGAGTAAAGAAAGTGCTTTAGTACAAAAGGAAGGGAAATTCTTCTTGTATCAAGGTTTAAAAGATTATGTAGATCATTATGAAAATAGGGAAATGATGCTTGGTGGTGAAAATGGTAAGTATCGCATAGAAGAAGGAAGCTTAGGGGTATATGCTTTAACGCTAAAGGATGAAGATTTTCCTCTTGTGATTCGTAATGCGAAAGAGGGGGATAAGATACAAATGCGTTTTGGTACTAAGTTAGTACATCGTTTCTTTATTGACCGTAAAATTCCTCTCTATCAAAGAAGGGTATGGCCTGTGGTTGAGAATGCTAAGGGGGATATCATTTTTGTGTCTGAACTTGGCTGTGATGTTGAACATTATTCTATAAAGCCTGATTTTAATGTGATACAATGTTTCTAATCGGAAAAAGGAGAAGCCTATGTGGGAAGAAAAAGATATTAAAAAAGTATTATATTCTCAAGAACAAATCATTGAACGTTGTAAGGAATTAGGTGCGCAAATTAAAGCAGATTATGAACACAATGAACAACCACTCTTATTAGTGGCACTATTGCGTGGGTCAGTGTCTTTCTTAGCGGAATTGATTAAACACATAGACTTAGATATTCAAT
>JAFVFM010000073.1 GCA_017475415.1 Solobacterium sp. | reverse complement strand
TTCAGGCGGAGGTACAAATGCAGCAATGGTAAACAAACAATTTGGAGTACCAGCTATCGTAATCAGCGTTCCTGTTCGTTATATTCATAGTTCTTATTGTTGGATGAGTGAGAAGGATTATGAAGCGGCAGTTGAGCTGTGTTTAGCAATCATTAAAGAGCTAAATGAAGATGTGATAAAAGGATTCTAAATGCGTAAAATGCGCTTGTTTTGCGCATTGTCGTAATTTATGATGAATGCTATAATATAAGCTATATACGGAGGAAACAACATGGCATTTACAGATAAATTAAAGAACTTTATTGCTCCGGTAGAGCCGGAGGAAATTGACGAAGGTGAAGAACTTCAATATACAACTACCGAAGCTAAGCCTGTTAGCACATATGAAACAAGTAAGACACAAATGAGCCATATTCCTACAGATGCACAAATGGTTTTATTTGAACCAAGAAGCTTTGAAGAAGCTGAGGAAATTGCTAAGCATCTTAAAGGTAGAAAGGCTTGTGTGGTTAATTTACATCGTCTTCAAAGAGATTATGCACAACGTACAATCGACTTTTTAACAGGTGTTGTTGTTGCATTAGATGGTGCTATTCAAAAGGTAGGACATAATGTTATCCTTTGTACACCAAAGAGTGTTAGTGTAGATGGCGATATCTCTTTAGATAGTGACGATGACTAATGCTGAGCAATTCTCTTCTTTAATCGCTCATTTATACGATTTAAAAGAGAAAGCTGAATTGTGGCATAAACCAATGATATCCGCCTTTCTTAGTGAGGAAGAATTGCAAGAGGTTATGCAAATCTTTCCTCCTTCAAAAACAACTATCTATGATGGTGGATATGCTGAAGCTAGAAAGAAAAGAGTCATTTTCCTATATGATGAGGGAGATGACTTTTCACTTATTACTTGCATTAAAGCAAAAATTGATCAACGTTTTCGTAAGATTAGCCATCGAGATGTATTAGGGGCATTAATGAGCTTACAAATAGAGCGTGATAGTCTGGGTGATTTCTGGATAGAAGATGATTGGATTTATCTTTATACAAGTGAAACGATGGCCGAATTCATATGCCTAAATTTGCACAAGATTAATCAATTATCTGTATCTTTTATGGTTACTCAGGAGCATCCAGAACAGATCTTTCATACAAAAGATATATCTTGCATCATAGCAAGTGAAAGAATGGATGCGATAGTAGCTGCTTTGGCACACCAATCTAGAGCTAAGGCGAAAGATATGATTCATGCTGGTTTAGTTCACTTAAATCATCGCTTGCTTGAAGACGTGGATGAATTGTGCCATAATAACTATATTATTTCGATACGTGGAGTTGGAAGGTTTACGTATGTAGGCTGTGAAAAAACAACACGAAGTGGAAGATTAGTTGCTTTATTTAAACAAAGCATTTAGAAAGGGGCAGGATGAGTATCGATAGGCCGAAGTTTCAGGTCAAAAAGAATGGATATGATCGATTTGCGGTAGATGAAGCTGTCGAGAACTACACTGCCGAAATTGAGAATTTACAACGTAAATTAGCATTATATCAAGAACAACTTGTGGAATCTACAAGGCAATTAGAAGGAATAAAAGAACAATATCGAGAATTATTAAGAACAGAAAAAAGTCGCAAAGAAACAGCAGATGAAATATCTAGACTAGCTTTGCGTGAAGCGAATGATATTGTAAATACAGCACATGAGAATGCAGATTTAATCATTAAAGAAACATTGCAGTCATCTCGCAGTATACTAGAAGATTTATCTGTACTATATCATGATGCAGGTATGACCAAGATGGATGCCCAAGCAAAACTAGAAAAATTATTAGTTGATTTGAAGAATTTCAATTTACCAGATATGCCAGATATTAGCTGGTTAAAAGATGTAAAAGATAAAATGCGTTGAGCAAGACGCGCTATCTATTTCCTAAAGATAGAGAGCTTATGGTTGGTGGAAATAAGCATGAGGATTTAGTTTAGACATCACTTGTGAGCATATGTGATTCTCGCATTAAGAGAAAAAAGAGTGCACGAAAGTGAACTGAGGTGGTACCGCGCTAATGGCGTCCTTAGATATAAGGGCGCTTTATTTATTTTGGAGGGAGTATAATGGACTACAAAGACACATTAAACATGCCAAAAACCGAATTTGAAATGAGAGGGAATTTGGCCAAAAAAGAACCAGGTATCTTAGAAGCTTGGGAAAAGAATGATCACTACAATGCCATTTTAAAACAACATGAAGGCAAACAAGAATTCGTTTTACATGATGGCCCACCATACGCAAATGGTAATTTGCATGCTGGCACAGCGATGAATCGTATCATAAAGGATTTCATTGTAAGAACTCATGCAATGCATGATATGTATACACCATTTTTTCCGGGTTGGGATACACATGGTTTACCAATTGAAAATGCTGTACAAAAGTTAGGTGTTGATCGGAAAAAGGTAAGTGCTGCTGAATTCAGAAGACAATGTGAAGAATATGCACGTGGTCAATTAGCTACACAAATGGCTACAGAAAAACGTCTTGGTCAAATTGCGGATTATGAACATCCATATATTACATTGAACAAAGAATTTGAAGCTAGACAAATACGTTCTTTTGCGAAGATGGCGTTATCAGGAATGATCTTCCAAGGCTTAAAGCCAATTCATTGGTCACCATATCAAGAAACAGCGATTGCGGATTCGGAAATCGTTTATTTTGATCGTAAAGATCCAACCATTTATGTTACTTTCGATGTAAAAGATGGTAAAGGACTATTGGATACAGGAGATAAGTTTGTTATATGGACAACTACACCTTGGACTTTACCAGCTAATGTTGGTATTACTTTACATCCTGAATTTGATTATGTATTAGTAAATACAGAAAAGGGTAACTTGTTATTCTTGAAATCCATGAAGGATGCATTACTAGAAAAATTCGAATTAAATGGTGAAGTAGTAAAGACATTTAAGGGGAAAGAATTAGAAGGTATTTCTTGTACACATTGTTTATATCCTGAAAAAGAAAGTATGGTTCTTTTAGCAGATTATGTTACAGATGAAGATGGTACAGGATGTGTGCATACTGCAGGTGGTCATGGTTTAGAAGACTTTTCTACAACCCAGCGTTATGGTTTACCAACGGTTTGCCCAGTGGATGAAAAGGGTGAATTCACAAGTGAAGCAGGTTCTGCATTAGAAGGTAAATTTGTATTAGATGCGAATAAAGACATCACAGTTACCTTAGATGAAGCAGGTTCATTATTAAAATTAGAATGGATAACGCACTCCTATCCGCATGATGATCGTTTAAAAAAACCTGTTATCTTTAGGGCAACAACACAATGGTTTGCCTCAATTGAAAAGATTAAACCTGAATTGTTGAAGGCTATAGAAGAAGTGGAATGGTTAAATTCCTTTGGCCAAGTGCGCTTAACGAATATGATTAAGGATCGCCGTGATTGGTGTATTTCTCGTCAACGTTTATGGGGTGTACCAATTCCTATTATCTATAATGAAGATAAGACACCAATTATTGAAGAAGCTGTATTTGAACATATTGCAGAATTATTTGAAGAATATGGATCAAATGTTTGGTTTGAAAGAGAAGCGAAAGATTTATTGCCAGAAGGTTATACGAATGAGAAATCTCCAAATGGCTTATTCACAAAAGAAAGTGATATTATGGACGTTTGGTTTGATTCGGGTTCTTCTTGGAATGAATTAGTAGCTCGTGGATATAAGTATCCTTGTGATATCTATTTTGAAGGAAGTGACCAGTATCGTGGTTGGTTTAATTCATCTTTAAGTGTATCGGTAGCTACAAATGGTGTTGCACCATATAAGGCTGTTCTTTCCCATGGTTATGTATGTGATTCTAAAGGTGAAGCTATGCATAAATCTGTAGGAAATGTAGTAGACCCTATTGATATCATTAACCAATATGGTGCAGATATATTACGTTTATGGGCTGCTTCAAGTGACTTTACACAAGATATGCGTATTGGCGATAGTAACTTAAAACAAGTATCTGATCAATATCGTAAGATTCGTAATACCTTCCGTTTCTTATTAGGTAATCTAGCTAAAGAAGATTTTGATCCTAAGAAAGATCTACTTACTTATGAACAATTAGAGGAAGTAGATCAATATATTCTAGTAAGATTAAATGAAGTGGTAAAAACAGTAAAAGATGATGTATTAAAATATGATTATCTTGATGCGAATAAAACATTAATGAATTTCATGGTAAATGAATTATCATCTTACTATTGCGACTTTACAAAGGATATTCTCTATTGTGAAAAGAAAGACGCATTACGTAGAAGACAAGTTCAAAGCGTATATTATAAAGCTTTGGATGCATTAGTTAAATTATGGGCACCATTCTTAGTCTATACTTGTGAAGAAGTATGGAGCTTCTTCTCAAATGATGAAAAAGAAAGCGTACATTATTGTAATTATCCAGAAGTAGAAGAATACGCAAATGCAGAAGAATTAAAAGCTAAATTTGCGACCTTATTAGAAGTAAGAAGTCGTGCGATGAAAGCTTTAGAAGACAAGCGTGCTGAAAAGGAAATCAATTCTAACCAAGAAGCTGATATAGAATTAGTTGTAAATGAAGAAGAAAAAGCTTTATTAGAGGCAACATTAGCACCTAATATTGCCCAATGGCTGATTGTTTCTAAGGCAAGTTTAAGTCAAGGTGAAGCAGAGGTTAAAGTAAAGAAGGCAAGTGGAACTAAGTGTCCACGTTGTTGGAACTATAGCGAAGAGGCAGATGAAAATGGACTTTGTCCAAGATGCCATGAAGTAATGGCATAAAAAATACTGGCTATCTAATCATCATTTGATCGATAGCCAGTTTTTATTATTTCTCGATTTTTTTGAATTGTTCCCAAGGCAAATAAGGTTTACCAAAGTGACCATAGTTAGTGGTGGATGTATAGATAGGTTGTTTTAGATTTAATTCAGAAATGATATTACCAACTGAGAAATCAAAGTTTTTCTTAATGATTTCTAATAATTCTTCATCCGTATATTTCGATGTTTCAAAGGAGCGAATATAGATGGAGATTGGTTTTGGTTTACCGATTGCGTAGGATAATTGTAGTTGACATTTCTTTGCGAGGCCATTAGCGACAACATTTCGACATACATAACGTGCATAATAAGCAGCTGAACGGTCTACTTTAGTAGGGTCTTTTGAAGAAAAACAACCTCCTCCAATAGGAGCATAGCCACCATAAGAGTCTACTACAATCTTTCTACCTGTTGTGCCAGAATCTCCAAAGCTACCACCAATCATGAAGGAACCAGATGGATTGATGAGATATTTCGTATTTTCATCTAAATATTCAGGTTTAATGGTTTTCAGAATAACTTCATTCATGATGAGTTCATGTAATTCTTCTTGGCTAATTTGATCTGTATGTTGAGTACTAATGACAATCGTGTCTACTCTTTTTACTACATCATCTTCATATTCTGCAGTGACTTGTGTTTTTCCATCAGGTAATAGGCGATTATCTCTTCTACGTAATTCTTCTAAATGTCTTGCAAGCATATGTGCTTGATCAATAGCGAAAGGCATATAGGATTTTGATTCATCATTTGCGAAGGCGAAAATAATACCTTGATCGCCTGCACAGATTTCTTCATTGCGTACAGCTTGATTAATTTCAGAAGATTGATTACTGATTTTGGTAATGACTTGATATTCTTCTGTATAACCAATATCTTTTAATACTTGCTTAGCAATGGCTTCATAATCGATGGTAGCTTTTGTGCCAGCTTCACCATAAACGAAGATTAAATCATCTTTAATAGTAGCCTCAACAGCCATATGGCTTTCCGGATCTTGACGTAAAGCTTCATCAAGGATGGAATCAGCAATTAAGTCACAGATTTTATCTGGATGGCCACTAGTTACAGATTCGGATGTAAATAAATATTTGCTCA
>JAFVFM010000072.1 GCA_017475415.1 Solobacterium sp. | reverse complement strand
TCGCCAAAGAATATCTTTTATTCGTGGTTTATCTTGGTCGTAGTTTGTTACATCAGCAGTGTAACAACCATAATATGGATATTCTGTATACAGATTCTCATCAATCATACTTATATTATAAAATATGCAGATACTTTCGCAGTAGTCACGTCTGCACATTCTATTTTTTAGTGCCCGTTTTACATGCCCCACATTTGGTTATAGGCAATAGCGAGGCGGTTAGTATTCTTAATTAATATATGCATTGCAACAAATGTACCTAAGCCACAAAATAAGCTGCCTAATAAACACCATAATAATACAGTTGTGCCATTTTCTTGTAGCTGTATACCATAGATATGGCTATTTTGTGCTAAACGATTACCAATTTTATAAATCCAATATAGGCTATAGAAACCACATGTAATAAAGGATAAGAAGAGAAAGGCTAATAAACCGCCGGTTTTTTCGCCATCATCACTACATAATTCATTTACATCTCTAGCCATAGTATAGATAAAATAATAAGAATATAGCCCACAAGTAAGGATATTTAAGAGAATGAATTGAAGCAAGCTACGATTGGTTTTCATTCTGTATTTAGTTTGCGCATAATCGACAGTACTTTTTCTTTCTTTACTAGCCTCAGCAGTAGAAAGAATAGAATTAATCATATCGGCATCTTTTTGTGCTTTACGATAATCATTCACTGTTGGCTCATCGGTAGATAAACTAATCGCTTCCATAATGGCATTGACTATATCGGCGAATAATGCCTTAGGTTGCGTAGTATTGATTTTATCAAATGGCTTTAAGCCATATGCTAACATTGCTGCAAGTATCGCAACTATAGCTAACCAACCAATTATATAGTGTCCACTATAACTGAGTATTGGTAAGCTAGATAAGCTGGATAAAGGTTTAAGTAAAAGATGGATAAGCAGGTAGATACATAAGCCTATAGGTAGTGCTAAGAATAATTCTATTGTTTGGCTTTTTTTACGTCTAAAGGCGAATAAACCAAATAATATAGTTAGACTACATTCTGCTATTGCCGAAAGCATGTCTTGTATAAAGCCGAAGAATAAGGATGATAAACCTTCATTATGGAGAATTAACGCAAAGGCAGAAAAGAAATTACGTAATGTATAAAAGGCGAAGATAACCATCGCTATAGCAGAAATAATAGTAAGTAGATTTTCTAGAGAGCGATTGGTTTCTGTTCTAGAAGCTTCTATTTTTTCATTTTCTTCTCTTAATTTAGCAGCCTTCATTTCTGCTTCTATATCTGCTTCTAATTCTTTTGAAGCGTCTTCTAATGGTTTTGGATTCCAATTTTGTTGGTGCTCTTCCGTATAGAGAAGTTGTGTACCACATTTATGGCAATATCTAGCAGTATCTTCTACTTTAGTGCCGCATTTTTTACAATACATAATGGTCCTCCTTGTGCTATCTAATTATAGTTTAACAGATGTAGGATTTTATAGACTAAGGAATGTTGTGGTTCAAAGACCACAATGGCATCATCAGGATTAGCTAAACGAAGGAAATAAGTAAGTAGGAAAAGAATAAGAATAAAGGATAAAGTAAGGGTATAGGCTTTCTTAGAGAATTTATGCTTGTTGAATACAATGAGTAAAACAATTGGTGGTAAGGGAAAAAGAGGATGAAAGGAAATGGCTTTTGGAATATCAAAATGGAATAAGGATAGGTAGGCTCTTGTCATTCCACAACCCGCACAAGATAAGCCAGTAATATATTTTATAGGGCAAGTGATATCAAAAAGATAGAAAAAGAAAAGGATGCAGATAAAGGTAAGGGCTAAGTTTACATAATCTTTATTCTTCATGGTTTCTATTATAGAAAAAAAACCATCACTTGGATGGTTAATTTGTGCTTGTATCTTCTAATTTTAATTTGCGAATAGATGGCCATAGGGCTTTATCTAATAAAGGTATAGCGATAATCGCTAAGATGGTTTCTGCTACACCATTGGTTGTAATAATACCAATAATGAAGGCTACGACAGCACTCATATCCTTACCTAAGGCTTGGGCATAGGATGGTCCAAAGAAGACATAAATCATACCCATAACGAGTAATGTATGAATCATTGTATTAACGCCTGCTGATATAGCACAGGCTGGTAGATTACCTACTTTCTTACGAATGAGGCGGAATAGTTTACCAGAGAACCATCCTAGAAACATTCTTGGCACAAAGGTAATAATTAAGCTAAGAAAGTTACCGGACATGCCTCCTACCGTAATAAATGGAGAGAAGACAAATGAAGTAACACCTGGCATAAAGGTATTCTTTAATAGTGAGGTTAAGCCAAATACGAAGCCTACAATTAAACCATATTTCGTACCAATTAATATACCAGCTAAGATAACAGGTATATGCATGGTGGTTACATTAATTGGGCCAATAGGGATATAGCCAATTGGTGTAATGGTCATAATAATTTGTATCGCAATAAAGAAGGCGGTTAACGTCATCTTGCGTATTTCTGTTCTTTTTTTCATATTCTACTTCCTTTTACTAGTTAAAAGTATAGTCTTTATTTCTAGAAATGAAACGTTATTTTTTTAATAATATTTGAGAATACCGAATTTCTGTTCGTTAATGAGGAAGAAAAAAGGATAAGAAAAGATTATTTATTTGTCTTTTTCCTATGTGAATTCTTTTGGGCAAAAATAGGGTTAGAGAATAAGCGCTGAATTATAATAGGAATGGAGGAAAAATGCGTATGAAGGAAATCTATCTAGCAGGTGGTTGTTTCTGGGGAGCACAAAAGTTTTTTGATCAATTTGATGGAGTTGTAAAAACAGAAGTGGGTTACGCAAATGGGCCTAGTCATGAAGTGAGTTATGAAGAGGTCTGTAAGAGTAGTGGGCACGCAGAGTGCGTATATATACAATATGATGAAAAGCTTATTTCTTTAGAGAAATTATTAGAATATTACTTTATGGTTGTTGATCCTACATCACTAAATCAGCAAGGTCATGATGTGGGTGTGCAATACCGTACGGGCATCTATTATATAAAGGAAGAAGATAAAGAAATCATACAGAAGGTATATGAGGCAAAAGAAAAGGAAATGGGAAAGTCTTTTGTGGTAGAAGTATTACCTTTAGATAACTTTTGTCTAGCAGAGGAATATCATCAAAAATATTTAGATAAGAATCCAGGTGGTTATTGCCATATTCCTTCCTTTTACTTTCAATTAGCTGATCAAATTAAGCTAAGGGAAAGAATAGGTGAATTAGCTTATGAAGTAACACAGAATAACGCTACAGAAAAAGCCTTTACAGGGGAATATGATGATTTCTCTGAAAAAGGGATTTATGTAGATGTAGTTAGTGGTGAAGTATTATTTGGTTCAAAAGATAAATATAATTCTGGCTGTGGTTGGCCTGCATTTACTAAACCTATAGGAAAGGCTTTGGTAGAAAAAAGGGATACTAGCTTCGGTATGGAAAGAATAGAAGTACGCAGTAAAGAAGCAAATAGCCATTTGGGGCATGTATTTACAGATGGACCTAAGGAAGCAGGTGGCTTACGTTATTGTATTAATTCAGCAGCCTTACGCTTTATACCCTATGAAAAGATGGAAGAAGAAGGTTATGGAGCGTATATGAATCTATTTGAGGGGGAATAGAAATGACAGAATTAGAGGCAATGGAAGCTAGATGCTCAATTAGAAAGTATTCAGATAAAAATTTAGAAGAAGATATTGTTCGAAAAATAGAGAATGAATTAGAAATATGCAATGCGAAAAGTGGCTTGCATATGCAGCTTATTGTGAATAAGCCTAAAGCCTTTGATAGCTTATTCGCACATTATGGTGGCTTCCGTAATGCGAGGAATTATATTGCCTTAGTAGGCAAAGATAATGAAAGATTAGAAGAATTATGTGGCTATTATGGCGAACATATGGTTTTATTCCTTCAACAATTAGGTTTAGGTACATGTTGGGTAGGCGGTACCTTCAATAAGAAAAAAACAGATTATATCTGCAATGAAGGAGAGAAGTTTTGTTTACTCATTGCCTTAGGATATAGTGATCAAGAAGGTAGAAAACATAAATCAAAAAGCATTGCCCAAGTTGCTGAAGTAAATGGGGAAGCACCAAAATGGTTTATGGATGGTGTTAAAGCTGCGCTACTAGCACCAACAGCCATCAACCAACAAAAATTCCATTTCCGTTTACGCAGTGATGATAAAGTGGAGCTAACAGCCTTTAAAGGACCATTTTCGATAGTGGACTTAGGTATAGTGAAATATCATTTTGAAGTGGGTGTGAAAAGAAAAGATATTTGGGTAAAAGGATAATCATATTTAATAAATAGGAACGGGAGGGCATTTAGCCATAGTGGACAAAATGCCCTTTTTCTATGGGATGAATAAGAAAAAAACAGCTAAAAAGTGCATGATTTTTGTACAGTTTGTGGTACTATTTTATTAGTCACTGAAGGGAATTGGGCAATTCCTTGTATTTTCCTGTGCAAAAGTAGAGGAAATTGTGAAGTGATATTTGTGAAGAAAAAGAGGGATAGATCACAAAGAAAGGGAAGTATTATTTGGCTAAAAATAGTACATAGGTAGTTGAAATGGAAAGAAATAACAAGAATACTAACGGAATAAATGGGGAGGTATACCATATAGAAAGAAAGCAAAAGGAAAGAAGAAACAAAGTACAGGCAAAGAGTACACTAATGAATAAGATATTAAAATTATTTATTAGTGCTTTCTTAATTGTTACAGGTGTTGTGACAGATATACCTACACGTTTAACAAATGGTGGTCATACTACGGAAGTATTGGCGGATGATACGCAAGACACTGTACCTAGTGATGAAGGTTATAGTTCTACGGTAAATAATGTACATGGAAGAACCTTTAATGTGAATGGAGTATATCAGTCTAATAGTGGTAGTTCTATCACATCATTTGGTTCTGCTTTACCTCTTTCAACAATCTACATCAACCAAGATAAGATTTGGAGTGACATGAACAAAGCTACACCTGTAAAAAATGGTGTTACATTCACTAGACTCTCAACTGATCCAGGAATTGTATATTACCCTGACCGTGCCAGTGGACCACATAACGATGACCATTTCGTTGGCTATAACCCTGCAATAGGTGATATAAAACTAAAAGCTGGCCAAGAAAATGTTTTGAGTGGCCCATTATTTTCTCTTAAATTCGCTGACGCTACAGAGTATACGGATGTGAATGGTAACCTACAATATGGTGATGTTGTATTTACTTACTCAAATGCCAAAATGTTCATTGACCAACGATATTTATATGCACCAACCAATGGATTGAACGGTCTTTATTCTTTGGCAACTGGTGCTAAACCTTCGTGGGGTACTAATGATTTAACGGATCTTAGCGCATACAACAGCTACGTCAACCAAGTCATTAGCAGTATAAAGAGAAAAGAAGGTATCTACGAAGATGGCGCCGATGATTATTCGGGTAACGGGAATATTGCCGCCAGTAATAGAACACCACAAGTAGGTGGCAGCATCGATATCAACATAAGCGTTGTAGATAAAAGTGGCGTTCCTGTTCCAGGTACATTTGCGCTAGCAACTACCGGTATCAATCTTGATAGAAGTCCTAGAAGAGGCACTGGCAACAATGTAAACAAAGCTTTGTGGTATACCTATAGAGATTACCCAAAGTACTACTATTTCGCTGAAGCTATGTCTATCAATGGTGGGCAAGCTTCTGAAAATATCTATGTCAGAAACAATGACCCTGCCCAAAAAGATGCGAAATCTTTTGGGGGATTTTATCCTGATGTGTTTATAGATAATAACGGAAATATTAAATTCCAATCAGACGCAACGAAAGATAAACAAAGTACGGATGGTAGTTATACTTCTGGCTTTGTTACTCTAGGTAATGCTGCGACAGGTATTTCTGTAACATCTACAGGACACGGTGGTACTAGTGGAGCCCTTGGTGCAATGAATTCACCGTTCTTTAATTCGACTCCTTTCTGGTACAAGTATAAGTCCAGCACAGGTCCTCATGGTAAAATTCAGACAACAGCAGAAGGAAACCATTACGGCGATCTTACACTTCTAAATACAAGTCAGGATGCAGTACTTGGTCAAGGTACCTATGTAGTCATGGAAGGAAAAACAGTAAAATATACCATGACTCCAGATATTGGTTATAAGATTTCCACATTACAAGTTAATGGTGCTGAAGTTACATTTAATAGCGAATCTGTACGTAAAATGAAGAAGGGCGATGACCTTACTTGGACAACAGCGGCAGGAAATACAGGAAAACTTACCTATAACGAAGATGGTACATATACTTTTGAATTCCCATATGCTAAACATGATGAAGAAATCCATGTAGAATGGGAACCTACAACAGCGGATATCTTAGTTTCTAAAGTGTGGAATGATGGTGATGATAAAGATGGTATGCGTCTTGATGCCTATACAAGTGGCAATGAACCTAAATTTAAGCTTCAACAATCCACAAATGGTGGTAAAACATGGTCTGATGTTACTACAAATAATGTAAGTGACACAATTAATCAGGAAATCGTTCCTTCAGGTTTGGATAGTGGTTCAGGCAAATATTTAGATGGTACATATACAATAGATAAGGATACTACGGGTAAACATCCATATACATGGCAATATTTACCAATTTATACATATGACTCTCAAGGTACAGCGGATAAGTATATTACATA
>JAFVFM010000071.1 GCA_017475415.1 Solobacterium sp. | reverse complement strand
TGACCATTGTTTTAAAGATAATGGGCTTAATGATGCATATGTTTCATCAAAATAGTATGGTAAATAATCCGCACTAATTTGAATAGAATATGTTTGTTCGTCGATTAAACGTACACCAGCTAATGTTGTTGCTTCACCAGCTTGATATTCAGGAGCACCAACTATTGTGTCTGGAGTAACCTTACCACCAGCTTCTTTAACTGCTGGAGAATATGCAACTAATGCATAAGCTACATAGTCAGCTGCTGTGATAGGATCACCATTGTTGTACTTTAAGCCTTTTTTGATTTTTACTGTGAATGTCTTTGTGCCATCTGCATTTTCAGTGTCTTCAACACTTTCACATACAGAAGCATTTTGAACAAACTTACCTGTTTGGTCAGATGTAATAACGCCATAATCGTCAATTAAGTCTCTGACTGTCTTGTCGCTTGCGTTATTTGTCCACCAAGCATTACCTAGGTCACCACTCAACTCAGTTGTACTACCATAAATGAGCTGACCAGAACCTTTTGCTGCGCCACCAGCACCACCGCAAGCAGTTAGAGTCATTGCTAATGCGAGGGTAGCGGCTAAATAAGATACTTTTTTCATGTCTTTCCACCTCTCCTTTTTCTCTGTTCCCCTTTTGTGGTATGGAACAGAATTTGCTTTATTTTACCATTATTATTTCTTCAAAACAAGAAAATGCCGTGTGTTTACACAGCATTATTGTAAATTATTTGCAATCTTTATGAAAATTTTTTTCATAGTTTTTTCTGCCATTTTATCTTCCTTTGCCTTAGCATATGCATAAATGCAAATATTAACGCTACTAGAACTGACCCATTGACTACTATTGTACCTACAAAATACATCTGTATGCCATGACGTAAGATATAAATACATTCACTTACTAATGTAATAACTAACAAGATCATTAAGCCATATTCATGAATAGGCATATGCTCAATAATGCGTTCATATTGGCTGCCTTTAAAAGGGAGTTTATTAAAATATTGTTGAATATTTTTCAGAAGAAATAAAGCACTTTCTAATAAAGATAAAACATAAAAAGCTGAAACAATAGGACTATCCAAATAGCCTACAGCTTTAATCATACCTGAGATAAAACAAAGAATAAGTATTACTATAGCAATAAGTAATTGAAGAAAAGCCATTCTTTTATGCTCATTTTCATCTACAGGAACATAATATTCCCCCACATAAACATATTCACCCTTTTCATTCTTTTGATACTCATCAAATTCTTTTAAAATTCTATTGGCCATTAAGCTATTCCTGTTAAATCATAATTTTCCAAAAAGCTTTCTGCTTTAGCAGAAACATTTTGTAATGTTTCTTGTTCGAATGGGCTCTTAATCTTTGCAGCAGCTAATAAATCTACAAATGTCTTTGTACCACCCATTTTTGTATAAACCATATAGGTATCCCAAGCCTTATCTTCATCTTCCTGCATCATTGCCCAGAATTCCAAAGCTACCGTTTGTGCTAAGCAATAGTCGATATAATAGAATGGCGCTTCATAAATATGACTTTGTCTTTGCCACCCTTCACCTTCACTATAGAAAGGAATGTCACCATCTAAACGTAACCAAGGTTGATAAATACCCATTAATTCTTTCCAACATGCATGTCTTTCTTTTGGAGTCATCTCTGGTTTTTCATAAACAATATGTTGGTAATGATCAACCATTGTACCATAAGGAATAAAGATTAATGCCCCAGCTAAGTGAGAATATACATATTTCCTTGCATCTTCACCAAAGAAATCTTCTGCATATTTTTCTGCAAAGAATTCCATTGACATAGAATGCACTTCACAACCATCCATTGTTGGCCATACATAATCCATAGGTATGCGATCACGGTTCATATATGCTGCAAAAGCATGACCTGCTTCATGTGTAACAACTTCTACATCATGTTGTGTACCATTGAAATTCGCAAAAATAAATGGCACTCCGTAATCCGCCAAAGAGGTACAGTAGCCTCCTCCACTTTTCCCTTCTGTAGATAATAAATCCATTAGTTCACCATCAAGCATTGTATGAAAGAAGGCCTTTGTTTCTTCGGATTGCGCTTCATAGAATTTCTTTCCTGCTTGAACAATATCTTCCGCACTACCTGCTGGTTTTGCATTACCACTTCTAAATTCAAGTGTTGCCTCTGAATAACTCATCGGATAACTATAGCCCATACGCTTTGCTTGATTGCGCATTACCTTATCCACAACAGGCACTAAATATTCCTGCACTGCTTTTCTAAATACAGCTATATCACTTGCATCATAGCAATTTCTACCCATACGCTTATAGCCTAAGGAAACATAATTTTCATTGCCTAAGGTTTTTGCAATCTTCGTTCTTACTTTCACTAATTCATCATAAATTTCATCTAGTTGCCCTTGGTGATCTTTATACCATTTCCCTTCAGCTTTCCATGCGGATAAGCGACGTGCATCATCATTATCATTTTTAAATGGTGTCATTTGCGATAAGGTATATTGTTTTCCTTCAAAATCCACCTGCGCACTAGCGATAAGCTTTCCATAGGCTGTTGTTAATTTATTTTCTTTTTGTAAATCTTCTACAATTTCTGGTGCAAATGTCTGCAAAGCGATTTCCGCATTCACAAACATTAAGTCTCCATACTTGTTCTCAAAATCTTTACGAAATTTAGAATTCAACATCGCATCTTTAAAAGCCATTATCTTTTCATCCAACACAGGAGTAGCCTCATCCCAAAAATTAGCTTCACTATCATAATAGGCATCTCGCGTGTCAATATCATGACGAATATTGGCTAAGTTCATTAATGTATCTACATGACGATAGATTCTTTCTTTTTCTTTAAAGGCTTCTTCTGCTTCTTCAAAAGACTCAGCGTTTTTGAATTTTTCACATACTACATCAAATTCTTTTTTTATTTCATCCAAATTTGGACGCTCATATTTCATCTCATTAAATTTCATCATTTTCTACACCTCACCACGAAAAATATATCATATTTTTTCTATTATTTGTGTGATATACTCTATAGGCATGCAGATGTACCCAAGAGGCTGAAGGGGGCGGTTTCGAAAACCGCTAGACGTGAAAGCGTGCGGGGGTTCAAATCCCTCCATCTGCGCCATAAGAAAACCTAGTCTTATATTGGCTAGGTTTTTTCTTAATCACTTAACTCTTCCCACTCTTCCATTAAGTGAGCGAGTTCATTATGTACATCATCGATATCTTCATCTAAAGCCTGCATCTTTTGTGCATCTTGATAATATTCAGGCTCATAACGCAATTCTCTTAAAGCTTCTAATTCTTCCTCTTTTTTGGTAATCTCTTCTTCTAATTTCGCAATGCGTCTTCTCTTACCTTCTTTAGAAAGTGGTTGTTTGTTGCGGGGCTTTTGTTGCTTATCCTCTTTTTGTTCTACCTTCTTTTCTTCTTGGCTGACTCCTTCTTTATATTCACTATAGGTCATATCCAAAAACTTTGCTTGCCCATTTTCAAATAGAAGTAATTTATTCGCTAATTGTTGCACAAAATAACGGTCATGCGAAACAAAGATTACTGTGCCACTAAAATCCTTCAACGATTCTTCTAAAGCTTCTTTACCTGGTATATCTAAATGGTTAGTAGGCTCATCTAAAATAAGTAAGTTAGCATGTTTTAATAAAAGCTTTGCTAAAGATAATCTCACTTTTTCTCCACCCGATAAGACATCAACTATTTTAAATACATCATCAGCAGAAAAAAGAAATTGGCCTAATACTCCTCTTACAGTAGTACGATCAAGTTCAGGATTTTCATCCCACAATTCTTCCAGTACTGTTTTATTAGAAGAAAATTGAGCTAGTTGTTGATCAAAATAACCTGTTTCAATTTGATGACCAAATAAGAATTCTCCACCTAATGGTTCAACAAGATTCATTAATGTTTTCACAAAAGTTGACTTTCCTGTTCCATTAGGACCTAATATGGCAATTCTATCCCCTCTTCTTACTTCTAGG
>JAFVFM010000070.1 GCA_017475415.1 Solobacterium sp. | reverse complement strand
GTAGAATCCTACAAAAAATATTATCGACTAAAATTCGATGAAAACGGTTATTTATTGAACTATAAAAGAAAGAGTGAAGTGATAGATGAACTGATAGCGAGTACGGGGATGTTTGTGATTATCACATCAGTTGAGATGAGTGCAGAGGAAGCAATAGATAAATATAGAAATAGAGACTCTATAGAGAAGTTATTTAGGACAGAGAAATCATATATGGGATTTGACTGTTTTAGAGTACATGATGAAGAAAGAATGAAAGCTAAATTATTTGTGTTATTTATCTCATTGATAATAAGGACAGAGATATATAATCGTCTAAAGCCACTCTATTTAAAAGATGCAAAGAATTATACAGTACCAAAAGCACTAAAGGAATTAGAGAAGTTATATCTAACAAAATTAGCAGATGATAAATATCATCAAAGATATTTACTAACAGCGAAACAGAAAAAGATATTAAAGGCATTCGAAATAGAAGAGAATGATTATAAAAAAACAGCTAATGAAATAGCTGATCGATTAACATAATGGAATTCGAGGTATAAATTTACTGGAAGTTAAGGATAGAAGGGAATTTGAATTAAGTGATTTTTCACATGATTGTTTTCTTTAATTATGAGGGTGTCTGTGATACTATTTTAATGTTTTATGAGTGAGAAGAAGTTAACTGATTTTAAACATAGTGATATAGAAGAAAGTCATGTAAAAAGACAACTTAACCCAATGGCTACTTGGCTGATTATGGCTATATTAGTTTTGCTTTCATGTTTTCTTTTAATATTGAACCGTATTATTCCTCTTAGTTGGGCATTTATTATTTCTGGTTTTGTGATGTTAATATGCTTAGGTATGTATATATTCACAAAAAAGAATTTGCATACAGATAAAAAGAAGCTAGTAAAAATAATCAATATTGTTTTATCTTTCTTCTTTCTAGTTATGGCTATATTACCTCCATATGTACAAGGTAGAATAAGCCAACTTATTGATTCTAGTAGAGAAGCAGATAATAAAATACGTATTAATGTCTATGTAATGAGTGATGAATATAAGAAAGCTCATCCTGAAGTATTTGGTAATACTACTACAACACCTAGTTATGCTAGTAGTGAAGAGGAATTAAAAACATATACAGATAAGATGTTTATATCTGCTGTTTCTACTGATGCAAAAAAGCTAAGAGTAGCGATTGATCAAGTTAAAAGTGTATTAGATGTAAGTATGTTAAATATGACCGATGCTAATAGCTTACAAGAAGCTGCTGTCATGTTATATGAAAATAAGGGTGATGCCTTATTTATGAGTAGTATGGATGCTTCCATACTAAAGGGAATGGATGAATATGAATTCTTCGATAAAGAAACAAGAATTCTTTATTCCATAGATATAGAAACAGTCAATCCTGTCATTCATGCCTCAAATGAATTAACGAAACAACCATTTGCGATATTCTTTGGAGGTAATGATGAAGAGGGTGAATTAAAACTATTTGGTAAAACAGATGTGGATTTAGTTGTAGTAGTTAATCCTACTAGCTATCAAATATTAATGGTTTCCTTCCCTAGAGACTCTTATGTACCTAATTATGCTTCTGGAGGCTATGCAGATAAATTAACGCACTTAGGTATAGGGGGTATAGATAATACATTACAAACATTAAGTGAATTATTAGGCATAGATATTAATAACTACTTATTATTAAACTTTACGACTTACCAAAAGATTATTGATGCCTTAGATGGTGTAACTGTAAATAACCCGTATGCTTTTAGTTTCTGGGATAACCCAGCTATACATTTTGAAGAGGGTAATATTCATTTAGATGGTTATAATGCCTTGCTTTATGTACGTGAAAGAAAAACATTACCAGATGGTGACTTTGGTAGAACCATGCACCAACAATTAGTGATGAGGGCAATTATCGAAAAGCTAATTAGCCCTGCTATTATTACACGCTTTGATTCCTTAATGACAAGTATGCAAAATACTTTCTTAACGAACTTATCTGAAGACGCTATTTATGGTTTATGCCAATACCAATTATCTAAAGGACCTAAGTGGAATATTGTAAATTACCGTATAGAAGGTGATGTAGGTAATGCCTATTGTGCGTATGCACCAGGTATGCCATTGTCTGTTGTATATCCTTCTAGTGATCAGATAAGCTTTGTAGCAGAAGAAATAAGAAAGGTAGTAAATGGTGAAGCAGTTAGCCAACAGGAATTACCTTTACCTTATGGAAGGCTAAATATAGCAGAAATCGCTAGTGCGCCTACTGAAGAAACATATATACCTGAAGCTACACCTAGCTATATACAATGTCCAGATGGCTCTTATGCAGTGGATTATAGTGCTTGTCCAGCTGTAGTAGTTGAACCTACTCCAGCTGTTACAGAGGTATCACCAACAGAGCCTATAGTGGAAGAACCAGTTGTACAGGAACCTGTGGTAGAAGAGCCTGTTGTGACACCTGCTATAGAAGAAGTAGCACCAACTCCAATTGTAGAAGAAACACCTGTAGAAGTACCACAAGAAAATACAGAGCCTATACCAGCAGAAACAGGTGAAAATGGTTAATAAAGAATTTGCATGAAAGTGTAGATTCTTTTTTGTATAAGTGAAGGATGTTGAATAGGTATTGCCCTAAAGTAATAGGTAAATATGATAATGTATTGTACAATTATACGTGCTTAGATAAAGAATATAAGTTAATAAAGAGGTATTTTATGCAAGGATTAATATTAGCAGCAGGAATGGGTAAAAGACTTAAGGAATTAACCCAAAATAATACAAAATGCATGGTTGAGGTAAATGGAGTTAAGTTAATTGATCGTATGCTAAGACAGTTAGATCAATTAAATCTTACTCGTATTGTTATAGTTGTTGGCTATGAAGGAAAGAAATTAATGGAGCATATAGCTACATTAAGCGATATTCAAACGGAAATCGTTTATATAAATAATGAGATATATGATTCGACAAATAATATATATTCTTTATGGTTAGCTAAGGATTATTTGATTAATGAGGATACTTTATTGTTGGAGTCAGATTTAATTTTTGAAGATAAAGTATTAAAAGATTTATTGGATGATGAACGACCAAATTTAGCTTTAGTAGATAAATATGAAAGTTGG
>JAFVFM010000069.1 GCA_017475415.1 Solobacterium sp. | reverse complement strand
GGATCCATTTCTACGTCTTCTACTTTACAAGAAATAACACGTCTTGGGATATTAGGATCAACTGATTCAAATGCACCCTTTTCATCCACAATAACTGGTGTTGGATAATGTGTATTTACAACAACTTCTAAGCCAGAAACTTGGAAGAAACCACCATTTTCACCATCTGGTAGATTTCTATATGCATGTTCTAAAGCATCAAGAATTTGACTACCCTTTATTCTGAATGTAGCTACTTGGTTACCAAACGGATTAACTGCAGCTAATTGTTTTCTTGTAATATCGCCTGGTTCAATATCAGCTCTAACGCCACCACCATTTACTAAAGCGATTTGAGAGTTACCAAGAATACGATAAGCATCAGCATTCAAGTCACCCATATTTGTTTCATGTTTTCTTACTAATCTCTTGCCTTCTTCATCAAGAACAGAGAGTAAGAAATTTGTATGACCAACTACTTCACCATAAGCTGTTTCAATTTCTGTAGCAACTTCATCAACAATAGCTTTAACATTTTCATCTACTGCTTCTAATGAAGCAACATCAATGATTCTTCCTGTTACAGTTGGCTTTTCACCCTCGAAGTTAATCACCATTTCACCAAGATTCTTAATTGCAGATTCGCCATCTTGTTTATACTTAGTACCTACTTGTTGGTAGAATACATCATTGCCATTTTTATCTTTAAATGTTAATGTATTTGTTTCATGAGAGTGACCATCTAAATAAGCAATTAAGCCTTCTGTATTAGCGATAATCATATCTGCTGCCCAAGCACGTTCTGTACCCTTAATACCTGTATGGCCTAAACCAACAACTACTTCAGCCCCAGCTGCTTTTGCACCGTCAATTGCCTTTTGTACAAATTCATAAAGATTATTTTCGTTGAATGTGTACACCCAATTACCTTGATCATCTTTGAAATACGTTGGTGTAGATTTTGTATAAGTTTCTGGTGTAGCAATACCTACATAACCAACCTTATGGCCACCATAGTCAACAACCTTAAAGCTACTCATTGTTTTGCCGTTAGGTGTAACTACATCACTACCATCAGCATATTTAAAGTTAGATGATAGATACTCATAATTTGCAGCATCAATAACATTTAAGAATGCTGGTACTTGATAGTCGAATTCATGGTTACCTGGTACAGCAATGTCATAACCTGCTGCGTTCATGATTTCAACAATCTTTTGGCCTTGAGTTAGGCGCCCAATGATTTCACCCTGAATATGATCACCAAGATCAATCAAGGTTACAGGAGTTGTTACGGATTGCTTGTAAGCAGCAACCTTTTCGTAATTACGAATACCGCAGTGAATGTCATTTGTGTGTAATACGGTTACACTTGTTGCTTGTTCCGCACGTGTTACAGCTGGGCTAAACACTAAAAAAGCTAGCATCAGTGTTAGCACAATTGCGGATAGCTTTCTGAAAACTGTTCTCATTTTTTCCTCCTTCTATTATGAAAACGTAAATATTACCTATCTCTATCAAAACATATTCTTAGCTTATTTTGTAGACCTTTTTGAAAAAAAACTGAATTTTTTTTAGATTTTAGTTAGAATGATATTAAGGGAAATATGCCATGACAAATAAACGTAATACACTTTTATTAACAGATGACTATTTTGTTGAATCTTTGTTAGAAGAAGACATAGATGTTTTATATGAAATTGTTTTGCATCCAAAGGTAATGAAATTTATAGGCCCTACTCTTTCCAAAGAAGAAGCTATAGCTTATTTTTCGCAATATGCCTTTACTAGTGAACCTACCATCTATGGCATTTTCACAAAAGAAAAGGAAGAACTAATTGGTTACTTCCTCTATCGTTTTTATGATTATCATAGTATAGAAATCGGTTGGGTAATTAAAGACGAATATCGCTTTAAAGGTATAGCAACAATGTTAACAAAGGCTGCCTTAGACCACTGTAAAGCATTAAATTATGATTGTATTATTTCTTGCGCTATGGGGAATACCATCGCCCAAGCAATAGCACAAAAATTTGGTTTTTTATATGAAGGAACGCATAATTTAGTCACCACCTATCGTAAATCATTGCGACGCAAGTTGCCTGAAAAGCCATAACACCTAACAAAACGATATACCAAAATATACTGGCTTACGCCATTACAATTTGCTTATTGGATGAATGAATGAAAGAAATCACATTCTTCGTCATTACACTTCCTTGCCTCTAATGAGCGTATATTCAAATGAAATACATGCCCTAATGTATGATCTTCATTATCATATTCTTTATATTGGTAAGATAAAGAGAGTTCATCCATTTTATCTCTTAATTTTTCACTTTGAATTTTTAATTGATCTTTGCTAGCAGTCATAATCAAGCTAGGTGGGAAATTTTTTGTTAGATGATATAAAGGAGAAATCCTTTCTAGTTTTTCTTGTGTTACAGAAGACAATAAATCCTTCATTAAATCCTTTAATGAACCCATATCTTCTGTCACATCATATACACCACAATTAAGCGCAAT
>JAFVFM010000068.1 GCA_017475415.1 Solobacterium sp. | reverse complement strand
TTTCGTGAAAAGCTTCTTCTATGCACAAACCAAAACGCTCCAAGAAAGCTTCTTTAGAGATTCCCTTCTTCATTCTTAAACCCATCATGATCATTTCAAATTGTTGATCATATTCACTTAATACAATTTCATTTCTTGCATGAGGATTCTCAATATATTCTTTTAGACTTCTAGGTTTATCATAGCGAATCTCTTTTTCTTTTCCACTTGCACCACAGGACAAACCATAAAAGTCTTCATATTCCCAATATGCCTTATTATGTAAACTTTCTTTATTCGCTAAGGCAAAATTGGATACTTCGTATTGATTATAGCCATAGCGAGGCAAATAATCACAAATAAAACTATACATATTTGCTTCTACTTCCTCTTCTAATGGTTGTATACCTTTTTTCCCAAAGACAGTATTTTCTTCAATTGTTAAAGAGTATAAAGATAAATGTTTTGGATGAAAAGATAAGGCTTGATCTACACTTTCCTTTAAATCTTCTAATCGTTGTTCGGGAATGGAATACATTAGATCTAAAGATATATTATCTATTCCTTCATTCCGCAATAATTGCATCGTATCTAATACTTCCATAGCCGTATGCTTTCTGCCTAAACTTTTCAATAAGGAAGGAATACTTGTTTGATAACCAATACTTACTCTATTGATTCCATAGCGAGAAAAAAGCTTTGCTTTTTCTTTTGTGAAACTTTCAGGATTAACTTCTATCGTATATTCTTCTACATATTTACTGTATGGTTGTAATAATTTAAATAAATGTTCTAAATCTTCTACATCTAAACAAGATGGTGTACCGCCACCTAAATAAAGGGTTTTTAGAAAAGGATGAATCTTTTTTCCTTCTATTTCCATTTGTAAGGCATTTAGCCAATCTTTAACCAGATCCTTATTCTTTATCACATGGGTAAAATCACAATAATTACATATTGTTTTACAAAAAGGAATATGAATATAACAATATTCAATTTTCTTATTTCTTAGGATCATCATCTACTCTTAAAACAGACATAAAGGCTTCTTGAGGAATAACAACAGAACCTACTTCCTTCATTCTTTTTTTACCTTCTTTTTGTTTTTCTAATAATTTACGTTTACGAGAAATATCACCACCATAGCATTTCGCTAATACATTTTTACGTAAGGATTTAATATTCGTTCTAGCAATTACCTTACCGCCAATAGCAGCTTGTACGGGGATTTCAAATTGTTGTTTAGGAATCAATTCTTTTAAACGAATCGTAATCCCTGAACCACGCTTATAAGCCTCACTACGATGGATAATGACAGATAAAGCATCGACAATTTCTCCATTCAATAAAATATCCATCTTAACTAAATCATTTTTACGATAACCAATTAAATCATAATCCAAGGATGCATAGCCCTTTGTACAAGATTTTAATCGATCAAAGAAATCATAAATAATTTCCGATAGAGGTAATTCATAAACGATAGAATTTCTACCTGTATCAATGACTTCCATCGTTTGATAAATACCTCGTTTATTTTGACATAAGTCCATAACTGGACCAATGAATTCATCTGGTACCATAATGCTTGCTTTCACATAAGGTTCTTCTACATGATCTATTTTAGAAAAGTCAGGCATCTTAGCTGGATTATCAATTTCTAATTTTGTGCCATCGGTTAAATAAACATGATATATAACACTAGGTGCAGTAGCTATTAAATCCAAATTATACTCACGCTCTAACCTTTCCTGAATAACATCCATATGCAATAAACCTAAAAAGCCACAGCGGAAACCAAAGCCTAAAGCTTGTGATGTTTCAGGTTCATAATTTAGGGATGCATCATTCAATTGTAATTTATCTAAGGCATCATGAAGATCTTCATATTTTGCCGCATCACTTGGATATAAACCACAATATACCATAGGATTTAATTTACGATATCCAGCTAATGGCGCAACAGCTGGTTGAATAGCTGAAGTCAATGTATCACCCACACGTACATCCTTAATCGATTTGATACTCGCAGAAATCCAACCTACATCCCCTGCATTTAATTCTTTTAAATGCACTTCTTGAGGATTACGTATACCCACTTCTAAGACTTCATATTCAGCATTCGTCGCCATAAAGCGAATCTTATCACCTACTTTTACTTTACCTTCTCTTACACGAATCAAAGCGATTACCCCTCGATAAGTATCATAAAAAGAATCGAATACTAAAGCTTGTAAAGGCTTATCAATAGCTCCTTTAGGAGAAGGAATTTTATGTACAATTTGTTCTAAAACTTCTTCTACGCCTAATCCAGTTCTTGCAGAAATAAGAGGTGCATCACTACAATCTAAACCGATGATTTCTTCTATCTCTCTTTTAGCCATATCCGGCTGAGCATTAATCATATCCACCTTATTAATTACCGGTATGATTTCTAAATCATTATCTAAAGCCAAATAGGTATTGGCTAATGTTTGTGCCTGTACACCTTGCGTAGAATCTACAACAAGTATCGCCCCTTCACATGCAGCTAAAGAACGGGAGACTTCATAAGAAAAGTCTACATGCCCTGGTGTATCAATTAAATTGAAAATATATTCTTCACCATCTTTTGCACGATATTTTAATTGCACAGCATTAAGCTTAATGGTAATACCTCTTTCTCTTTCCAAATCCATATCATCAAGAAGTTGGGTTTTCATATCTCTTTGCGATACTGTTTCAGTCATCTCTAAAATACGATCAGCCAACGTAGATTTACCATGATCGATATGGGCAATGATACAAAAGTTACAAATTTTATCTTGGTTCATATTATACCTATTCAAAGCACTTTCCTATTAAGTTTTTTCCTACGCCATTAAAGAAGGATTTTGCATCCATTCTGTTTTTGCCTTCTAATTGTAATTCATATACATACAACAAGCCACCTATACCAGTAATGATTAAATGGTCATCTTCTATCCCTACAAATTGGCCTATTTCATAATCATGTATGCAGACATTCTTGCGCACACGATAGAATTTCATACGTTTATTTTCTATAACACCATAGGCAATAGGCCAATCAATTAGGCCTCTTATATGGTTATAAAGCATATGTATTTCTTCCTTTTGAAAGGAAACATAGTCTTCTTCTTTCGCTATATTACGAGCGATAACAACCTTCTTTTCATCCTGGACTTCACCTTCTAACTCACCATTTAAATATTTTGGTAATGCTTCACGAACCAAGATACAACTTTCTTTTTCTAAGATAAGATTCAATTCCTCAGTTGTCATATCCTCGGTAATAGGAACAATTCTTCTATCATATACCCTACCGGCATCCATAGCTTTTACCATTTCCATTAAGCATACTCCAGTTTCTTCATCCCCATTGAGTATTGCACGATGTACTGGCGCACCACCTCTATATTTAGGCAATAAAGATGGATGAATATTCAAGCAGCCATATTTAGGATAAGTCAAAATTGCTTCAGGAATAATTTGACCATAAGCACAAGTTAAGATTAAATCTGGTTCATAAGAAAGTACTGTATCTACTTCTTCTCTTAATTTAAATGGTTGAACGCAAGGAATACCTAAGGTATCCGCTAAGGCATGAATTGGTGTAGGAAGAATTTCCTGCTTACGTCCTATAGGCTTATCTGGTTGTGATACTGCAGCAACTATTTGATATCCTTCCTCATGTAAACATTTTAATATTTCACAAGAAAACTCTGGTGTTCCAAAGAAAACAATACGTATATCCTTCATAATTCCTCTTTTCTATGACGTCTATTATACAATACAATATGGTTAT
>JAFVFM010000067.1 GCA_017475415.1 Solobacterium sp. | reverse complement strand
TATTTTGTTTGGTCACTAATATTGTAACGGATTCAATGTGCCAATGCCTTTTTTTATTACAAAAAGTGCTGATGGCAATTCCTCCATCAACACCAAATTATATAGAACCAAAATATGGTGGTAAGGCTGCTACTAGCGAAGCGAATGGTTGTGCTGAACTCAGTGTAGATACGGTTAATGAATGGTTAAATACATCTGCAGATATGGGTCCTGGTACAATGGCTAATGAAGTAGCGATTATTCCAATTAACCATGTAAATGGTCCACGTGAAGAAACCAATTTTTACGCTTTCGTTAATTTCAAATACAAGACAGAAGGTATTAAGAGTTATATCAAATACCAAATTACTTATCTGTCCTGTACTTGCCGTGAAGCGAACGTAAACTACTGGATGACAGCTTATGTAGAATTGAGTTTACCTAAGTCTAAAGACATTAATGATGCAGAAGTAAAATTCTTCTCATTTGATAAAGACTCTACAGACCATTATTTAGCTGGTTATTGGGGTGACTCAAACCCAACACCAGCTGGGGCTACATATGAACAATTCAAAGAAGAATATATTCCATTCTTCGTTGGAAAGAATTATGAGTACAACCAGAAGCTTAATTTTGTGGAAGACATTGATGCACCTGAGTATTCAAGTGGCGAAGGAAGAGCTGATTATAAGCTTGATACATTCGCAGGTTCAAGTGTATCCACAAACAACATCATCCGTATGTTGAATGCATTATTTAAATATCATGCAACGGATAAATATTTCCAAGAATAATAATAAGGAGAGAAAGAGGAAATGAAAAAATTATTTTTAGCAGGACTTACAGCATTGATGTTAGTGGGTTGTGCACAACCACAAGCAGCAACAACAGAACAAGAATGTCCAGAATGTGAAAAGTGTGAAGAGTGTGAAAAGTGTGAAGAGTGTGAAGTATGTCCAGAAGTACCTACAGTAGCAGAACTTCCAGGAAATGTTGACACAACAAAAGAATACAAACCAGACGCAAACAAGGATGAAACAAAGCCATGTGAAGAGGGTGTTTGGAATCCAGGCTGTGCAGCAATCACAAAAGACAATATCGATCAATATCTAAATAGAGAAGATGTTCTTTATATCGATACACGTGATTATGAAGCTTATTCTAAAGGTCACTTCCGTAACTTTGAATGTATTCCATTCTTCGCTCTTGTTTACCCAATGGGTGGTCAACCAGCAGAAGGAAAAGAACTTGTACAACTTTATAGTGGTGATGTAAAAGATCCAAAACCTACATATGAAGAAAGTGATGCAGTTCTTGAAATGTTCTTCCCTAAAGATAAGACTTTATTCTTAATGTGCCAATCTGGTGGTCGTGTTGCTCAATTAATGAGTATTCTCGAAGCTAGAGGCTGGGATATGAGCAAGGTTTACAACATTACTGGTTGGGGCTCATTAACAGAAAATGCTAAGTTAATGGAAAGTGCTGTAGTAATGGATGACTACTTCAATGATTTAGCTTTCGATTACAGCTTCTCTAACTTAACTAAAGTTGCTGAATAATTATTCATGAAGTACTAAGCAGGCTCAATAGTGGGTCTGCTTTTTTTCGTGGAAGAGAAGGTATGTATTTGGTAGAATGATTGAGGAAAGAAACTGGTTGATATTTATGGGGAAGACACAAAGAAAAGAGTATTTAGATTGGCTGCGCGTCTTTGCGGCATTTTTTGTTGTATTAATTCATGTTGCGGGGCAATTTTTTACTACACCACCAGTTACCACTTTCGGATGGAATACAATGAATCTTTTTGCGGGTATCAGTAGATGGGCAGTAAATTGTTTTATTATGGCTAGTGGAGCAATCTTCCTACAAAGAGATTTATCCATTAAAACAATCTTAAAGAAATATGTAGTACATATCCTTGTTGTATTTTATGCATGGTCATTTTTATTTGCGTGTTTAGATGTAGCAGATGGTTTTACACCAATAGAAGCCATTAAACGCTTTATCCTTGGGCATTATCATATGTGGTTTTTACCAATGATGGCAGGTATGTATATTGTTACACCATTTTTAAGGAAGATAAGAGAAAATGAAACATTAGTAAATTATTACTTAGTTGTTTGCTTTGTTACTAGCTTTCTTTTACCACATATCATTGATGTAGTAGGAATATTTAGGCCAGGTATACAAGCTGTAATACGTTCTTTATTACAAAGCTTTGATATACATTTAGCAGCTGGTTATTCTGGGTTATTCTTATTAGGTTATGTTTTAGATACAAGAGAAATTAGTGTTAAACAAGAAAAGATGATTTATACCTTGGGTATCTTTGGGGGTTTTATTGGTACAGTTGTTTTAACATCTTTAACTTCTATTTATCAAGGTAGTGTATCTTGGATTTTTTATCAAAATTATGCCTTATGTGTTGTGATGCAAACAACGGCTGTCTTTGTATGGATGAAAAAACATGCAACAACTACATTTGCACAGTTAGGTAAAAAAATACCTGTAACAACAATTAGTAAATATGGTTTAACAATTTATGTAGGGCATTGTTTCATCTTAGAACGATTCCAAATGTGGGCTAATTTTACAGTATTATCTCTTCCTTCAATCCTTTCTATACCATTACTTACTATTGTTGTATATCTTTTAACATTAGGATTAGCACATATCTTGCATAAAATACCAATCGTAAAAGATTGGATGGTTTAATCGTAGGGAATGACAACATTCCTTTTTTCATTCTATTTGTTTGCGTGATATAATCTTTTTACAAAATTATAAGGGAGTAACGGATGACATATGACTTACAGACTCAGGCACTAATGCAAGAAATCAAAGTGTTAGATGAGTCGCTAGATAAAGCTATATTGCCTAAGTTAAAACAATTAGAAAAAACAGCGACGGCGCTTAATGATGATTATCTATTAGGCTTTACGTATTATTACTATTCTTTTGCAACATATTATTTGGATGAGAAGCGTAAAAAGTTTGCCTATTATTTATCTCTGGCTATACATTATTTAATGAGGGTAGAAGATCATGAGATGTTGGCGCGTGTTTTTAATATGGTTGCCATTGATGCCTATGGTTATGGTAGTTATGATGTTACTTATAATTATTATATGAATGCCTTACATGAAGCAGAAGCAATAGACAGTGAATTATTCCAAACGGTAATTGAAACAAATTTATCCTTACTCTTTTTAGAGCTAAGAGACTTTAAACGGGCCAAGAGGCATATTGAAAAAGCGATAGATTTTATGTCGGTGAATAAAGATGTAAAACCTTTCTCACTGCACGCAGCCTATGTGGATGAAGCAGCAATCTATTTGGAATTAAAGAATTATGTTGAAGCAAGAAAATCATATGAAAAAGCAATAGAAGTATTGCCAAAAGCGAATGCTCCAGATGAGGATTTAAAATTATCTTTAAGCTTAATTGAATTCCGGTTGGCACATGCAGAAAAGAAGGATACAAAGGAATTAGAAGATAGAGTCATTAATTGCTTAAAAGAAGAACTCTATCCAGATGGGTATATAGGCGATATTCGCAATTTATGTCATTATCTTTTAGAGGTAGAATGCATCGCTATGATGGGCAGAGTATTAGAAGCGGTGAATGATCGTATAGTACATTCAGGCCGCATACATATCATTCGCATCTTTTCTACCTTAAAGGTGGATTATGCACGCGCTTTAAAGGATGATAAGTATCTAAAGGCTTGTCTTGAGGAACAACAAGAATATATTCATTCACATAAGACAGATGTAAATCTTATACAAAAATATATATTAGAACTTGTTGAATTAGATAATACAATTCGTAATGAAAGATTGTTAACGAAAAAGGAACATGCCCATCTCGAACAAAAGGTATATCATGACGCTTTAACCGGTATTGCCAATAGGCGTATGTTAAATAAATTATTATCTTCTTCTTTTGAAAGAGCCTATCAGAATAATGCCTTATTAGGAATTGAATTATTAGACTTCAATCAATTTAAAGAATATAACGATACTTTTGGTCATCTTGCAGGGGATGAATGTTTAAAGTCAGTAGTAAAGGTAATAGAACAACTATGTGAAAGGAATTATCCAAATCAAGCATCGATGTATTGTGGTCGCTATGGTGGCGATGAATTTGTGCTGATTTATGAAGGCTTTAATCAAGAACAAATTCTATCCTTAGCTAAGGAATTGAATGAACAAATTAAATCTTTAGCGATTGAACATCCAAGTAACAAAATAGAAGGTATAGTTACTGTCTCGCAAGGAATATGTGTTGGTATACCCGAAATAAAACAAAGAATATGGGATTTTTTAGCTGAGGCTGATGAAGCGATGTATATGGTGAAACGTTCACGCTTGAAGAATAAGCCATTAGAAAACGGAACCTATCTTTGTGAAAAGAAGTCATTTGTAACAAAGGAGCTAAATGAATATGGCAGATAAAGCACAAATGATTATTGCGATGAAAGAAGAAATCAAAAAGAATTCACGTAATCCTAAAGCTCCTCTAGTATCTCTTTTATCGCAACTTTATAAAGAAGCGAAGGCTAGCAAAGATGAAGCCTTATTAGGTTTTGTATGTTTTCATTATGCAGATTATTATTATTTCATTTATCCGGATTATGATAAATTCCAAAAGTACTTAAAGCAGGCTATTAAATCTTTACTCAATAGCGATGAAGAATCTTTATTAGGCTCTGCCTATAATTTGATTGCGGTAGATGCACATAATTCTGGCTCTTATAGTATTGCATATCAATACTATTTAATCGCTTTAAGCTTAGCGAAAAAGAATCATAAGCATGCATTATGTGCAGCGATAGCAGCTAATGTGGGTCGTGTTTTAGTCGACTTAGAAAATTATGAATTAGCAGATCAATATTTCTTAGAAAGCTTAGACCAAATTCAAAAGAGCGAAGAAAGTGCATTGAAGCAACGCTATTGGATAACCTTGAATTATTTGCGAGGCATGAATTGCATGTTTTTACATAAAAAGAGGGAAGCCAAGAAATGTTTATCGATTATTGAACAATTAGTAAAGAAAAGTAATGATAAACTCATCCATACTTTCCGTTTACCTTATCTCTTCTTAAAAGGAAGAATTCTATTAGAGAATAAAAAAGCAGAGGGTATAGAAGAAATTATTCAGGAAATGATTTCACTGATGAAGAAGGAAGTAGCTCTTTTTGATTATATGGAAGACATATATCATTTTACCTTCGCGCTATTAAAAAAAGGCTATCATAAGGAAGTTCAAGAAATACTACAGACAATTGCACAGCCAATAGAAAATTCTAATATCACGCGTGTAGAGAATATGTATTATGAATTAAAACTACGTTATGATAAGGCAATGCATCATGAAAAAGATGTTATTGAGGATATGCAGAGGATAAATGACTTCCTCAAAAAACAGGAAATAGAACAATATGAACATAATCTAAGAGCGATCGAATACTCATCCATGATGGTTAAATTACGTAGTAGCCAAAAGGAAGCAGTAATGGAAAATGAACGTTTACAGGAACGCGCTGATACAGATGCCTTAACTGGTTTAGCAAATCGTTATGCAATGAATGACTATTTAGATGCAGCATATGAAAAGGCGAGTATAGAAAAGAAATCTTTAGCCATAGGAGTAATCGATGTAGATTATTTCAAAGAATATAATGACTTATATGGCCATCAAGCAGGGGATGTTTGTTTAAATGCAATAGCAGGCTCATTACGTAGAATAGCGAAACAAGAAGATATTTTCTGTGCACGTTATGGTGGTGATGAATTTGTCTTAATCATAGAGGATGCAACAGAAGATAAAATAAAAAAGATTGCAGATGGACTAAGGGAAGATATTAGCTCCTCTAAGATATTGCATAAAGGGTCACATATTGTTGACTATATTACAGTTACACAAGGGTATTGCTCGGATATACCAAATGAAAAAACAAAATTATGGGACTTCTTTATGGAAGCAGATAAGGCCTTATATTCATTAAAGAGAAAAAGAGGAAAGGTATCTGTTACAAATAAAGTGCTCATACGTAAATTGGAGAAGTAGAAATGAAAAACAAAAAAAGTTTAAAGCCATTTATTATAGGATTAGTAGTTGGGGCAGTGTTCGGTATATTATTAAGCGGCTGTTTGCGCTCATCTACTAATACGACTTCACCTCAACAACAAACCATACAACAAACTGCAGCTCCTACCCCGACACCAACTCCT
>JAFVFM010000002.1 GCA_017475415.1 Solobacterium sp. | reverse complement strand
GAACAATCTGTGAACCGACTTGATCATAAAGAACATCTTCAGGTTTACAATTTAGTTCGCGTGCTAAGATTTCTAAGATTAGAGGTTGGCAGAAACCACCTTGGCATTTACCCATTCCTGGGCGTACCCTTTTCTTTATGCCTTTAATGGTAGTAGCGCCAAGTGGTTCGTGTATTGCTTCTACAACTTCTCCTTCGGAAATCTGTTCACAGCGGCAAACAATATTGCCGAAGCTAGGATGTGTTTGAATATATGTGTTTTTTTCTTCCTTAGTCAAAGTTTTAAATGTATTGCGATATGGATTCTTGGTTTCATATTTTTCTTTTATGGAATATGGTAGCTTTAATACTTCTTCTACATATTTTGCGATGGCTGGAGCTGAAGCAATACCTGGTGAATCGATGCCAATTAAATTAAGGAAGTGCTCACTAGTTTTAGCAAATTCAATAATAAAATCCTTTGTTTCAACTGTTGGTCTTAAGCCTGCAAAAGTACGAATGATTTGGTGGAAAGGTATATTTTTAACGGAATCAGAAAGCCTTTCTCTAACAAAGGCTAAACCAGCACTTGTTGTATTGATGCCATTTTTATCTTCTATATCCTCTGCATTTGGCCCAAGTAGAATATTTCCATCTACAGTAGGGATAGCTAGTATGCCTTTTCCTTTTGCGGTAGGAATAGGATAGATGACATGTTTCACGAAGTCTTTTGCTTCATGACTCAATACAAAATATTCCCCTCGTCTAGGTTTGATTCTATAGTCACTATCTTCTATCATATTCGCAATTGTATCTGCGAATAAGCCTGCAGCATTAATCACATATTGAGTAGATATATCACCATGATTTGTATGTAAAAGGAAATGGTCATTCATCTTTTCAATAGAAAGAACTTCAGTATTCAGTTTTACTTCTGTGCCATTTAAATAGGCTACTTGAAGTTGTTTTAAAGAAACTTCCCAAGGCATAATGATACCAGTGGAAGGCAAAGAAAGTACTTTAATGAGCTGATCTGTTAGGTTAGGTTCTTTTTTTAATGCCTCTTCTCGCGTAAGAATTTCGTATGGAATGTCTCTAGCCTTAGCTCTTTCTACGAGCGCGTTGAATGTTTCTTCTTGTTCTAAGGAGTGCATGATGGTATAAGCACCAATCATAGAAAAAGAAGCTCCTATATCTTCGCAGAGCTTAGGATACATACGATTTCCTTCAACATTAAGTTTGGCTTTTAAAGTGCCTTCTTTTGGATCATGGCCAGCATGAATGATTGCAGAATTTGCCATAGATACTTCATTAGCTATATCATTTTCCTTATCAATTACCAAAAGTTTACAGTCGTACTTGGAAAGGCGATATGCAATAGAAGAACCCACGATGCCGGCACCAATTATTGTAATATCATAGTTCATTTGATAATTATCTCCTTATGCAGGAGTCCTTTCTGGATATATCCTCATCTGATTTCATTCTACTTTGTGAAAAAAGGTTGTGCAAGTAAATTATCTTTATGAAAGAATTGCGATGCGTTATGATGGTTATAAGGAAGGTAATTGGTATGCATAAATTTCCATTAGTTTGGGGCCATAGGGGCTCTCGCGCTTTAGCACCTGAAAACACTTTATTGAGCTTTAAAAAAAGTATTGAAGATGAAGCAGATGGAATAGAATTAGATATACAACTAACAAAGGATAGAGAGATTGTTATTTGTCATGACGAAACAATAGATCGTACAAGTGATGCGAAGGGTTGGCTAAAAGATTATACATTAGAAGAATTAAAGAGAATGAATTTTAATCAAGACTTTCCAGAGCTTGGTAAACAAGAAATCCCAACAATGAGAGAAGTTTTTGAATTAATTCAGCCTACAGAATTAACCATCGACATTGAATTAAAAACAAGCTATCCATATTTCTATGAAGGAATGGAAGAAATGATTTTAGAAATGTCTAAGGACTATGGAATGGAAGATAGAGTGAACTATTCAAGCTTTAATCACTATACCTGTAAAAGAATAGTAGAATTAAAACCAGACGCAGATGTGGGCTTATTATACTTCGATGGAACAATGGATTTGCCACTCTATGCCAAAAAAAATGGTTTTGAAGTAATTAATCCTGCATACTTCAATTTATTTTTACCTAATGCAAGAAGGCAGATAGAGGAGTTAGGATTAAAAACACGTGTATGGACGGTAAATGAGGAAGAGGAAGTTCGTGCATGTATTGAAAGAAATGTGGAAGCAATAATTACAGATAATCCTAAATATATAAGGAATATTTATCAGAAGATAGAAAATGAGGATAAATCAGAAAAAAATTTTAATTGAAGCGCTTACATTAT
>JAFVFM010000011.1 GCA_017475415.1 Solobacterium sp. | reverse complement strand
GGAGGAGGTATGGGCGGCTTTTCCAGTAGCCAAAGAGCACGTAGAAATGGGCCAATGAAAGGCCAAGACCGATATATGCGCATGAATATTTCTTTCTTAGATGCTTGTTTTGGAAAGAAAGAAAGTATCAATATCGACTTTGATGAAAAATGTGAAGCATGTAATGGTACTGGAGCAGAGAGGCCTTCTGATATAGAAAGTTGTTCTACCTGTGGAGGTAGTGGTACAGTTTTAAAACAACAACGTACAGCCTTTGGTGTCTTCCAAAGCCAAGGTGTATGTCCAGACTGTAATGGCTCAGGTAAAAAGATTAAAAAGATTTGTCCTAAATGTAAAGGTAAAGGCCATAATCGAAAGAATACAACTGTAGAAGTGAATATTCCTGCTGGTATTCATAGTGGGCAATCATTAAGAATTGCCGGCAAAGGAGAAGCTGGTGTTAATGGTGGTCCTAATGGTGACCTCTATATTGAAATCTATGTTGAACAACATAAAGTATTTGAACGTGATGGAAATAATATCTATTTAGATATTCCTATTTCCGCAATTGATGCAACACTTGGTACGAAGGTGGATATTCCTACAATACACGGGGATGTTTCCATGAAGATACCTGCTGGTACACAAACTGGTAAACAATTCCGTCTAAAAGGTAAGGGTGTAGTGGATATTCGTAGTGGTAAATTAGGTGATCAATATGTAACGGTTAATGTTACTGTAGACCAAGATTTATCCCATCGTGAAAAAGAACTCTATAAAGAATTGCAAGATTTACAAGGCAAAAAACAAGGCGAAAGTATTTGGACTAGATTCAAAAAACAATTTTCATAATCCCAGATAGGGGGTGATCATAATGAATATAGAAATCATGACAGAACAGCTCGCTATGATAATTATGACGGCTTTGCAGTTAGCCCAAGAAAAGCATCATAGTGAACTAAGTATTGAGCATGTTCTTTTCGCTATGCTCAATAGTGATACTTTAGATGGTTTATTTATCCGTTTAGGGATAGAAAAAGAAGAAATCATTAAGATTGTAGAAGACTTATTATTACGTTTACCTAGCGTAAAGGAAACACAAGAACCTCATTTATCTCGCGCTTTACAAACTAGCTATCAAAAAGCTTTAGATTATATGCAAAAACAAGGAGACAGCTATATGAGTAGTGGGGCTTTACTCATAGGTATGTTTCAAAGTGATCATGAATGTATTCGCAAAATTCAGCAACAATTTAATCTTTCTGCTAAGGATATAGAAGAAAAAGAAAATGATAGAAGAGGGGGGATGAAGATGAGTGAAAAGACGAATGAAGCGCAAATGGATGCTTTAGAAAAATACGGCCATGATATCGTTCAATCAGTAAAAGATGGAAAGATTGATCCAGTCATTGGTAGAGATGAAGAAATACGTCGTGTGATTGAGATTCTTTCCCGTAAGACAAAGAATAATCCTGTCTTAATTGGTGAACCTGGTGTTGGTAAAACAGCTATCGTAGAAGGTTTAGCTTGGCGAATCATGAATGGTGATGTGCCATTAGGGCTAAAAGATAAACGTTTAATTGAATTAGATATGGGTGCTCTTGTTGCAGGAGCGAAATTCAGAGGTGAATTTGAAGAAAGATTAAAGGGTGTACTTAAGGAAGTACAAAAAGCAGATGGAGAAATTATACTCTTTATTGACGAATTACATAATTTAGTTGGTGCTGGTAAGGCTGAAGGTTCTATGGATGCAGCGAATCTATTAAAGCCTATGTTAGCGCGTGGTGAATTAAAATGTATTGGTGCTACAACTTTAGATGAATATCGTAAATATATCGAAAAAGATAGGGCTTTAGAAAGAAGATTCCAAAAGATCATGGTTAATGAACCTAGTGTTGAAGATACAATTAGTATCTTACGTGGCTTGAAGGATCGCTTTGAATCCCATCATGGTGTAGAAATAAAAGATGATGCGATTATTGCAGCTGCTGTTATGTCAAATCGATATATTACGGATCGTTTCTTACCAGATAAGGCAATCGATTTAATTGATGAGGCTTGTGCTAGTATACGCGTAGAAATGGATTCTATGCCTGCTGAATTAGATGAATTATCTAGACGTATTATGACTCTGCAGATAGAAGAAACATCTTTAAAAGATGAAACGGATGATCGTGCGAAAGAACGTTTGGGAGAAATCCAAAGAGAACTTGCGAATTTAAATGAAGAAAAAGAAAAGAAATTCTCTTTATGGCCGGCCGAAAAGAAGCGCATGGATGAAGTAAAGAATTCGAAAGAGAGTCTAGAAAAGGCTAAGTTAGAATTTACGCAAGCACAAAATGATGCGGATTATGAAAAGGCTGCTAAATTGAAATATGAAACGATTCCGAATTTAGAAAAATTAATACGCGAAGGTGATACAAAGAATACCATGATTCAACAAGTTGTCGATGAAGATATGATAGCGAAAGTGGTATCCCGTTGGACGCATATTGAAGTAGCGAAATTAATGTCTACAGAAAGACAAAAGATTTTACATTTAGCCGAATTCTTAAAGACAAGAGTTATGGGGCAAGATGATGCATTAAAAGCTGTATCTGATGCCATTATGCGCTCTAAAGCCAATATTCAAGATGAAAATAGGCCACTTGGTTCCTTCTTGTTCTTAGGGCCTACAGGTGTAGGTAAAACAGAAGTAGCTAAGGCATTAGCAGAACAATTATTTGATGATGAAGGGAAAATCATTCGTATTGATATGAGTGAATATATGGAGAAGTTTAGTGTTTCTCGTTTAATTGGTGCTCCTCCAGGATATGTGGGTTATGAGGAAGGTGGTCAATTAACAGAAGCAGTTAGACGTGCACCGTATTCCATTGTCTTATTAGATGAAATTGAAAAAGCCCATCCGGATGTATTCAATATTTTATTGCAGATATTAGATGATGGCCGTATTACAGATTCTAAGGGCGTAACAGTAGACTTTAAAAATACCATCATCATTATGACAAGTAATCTAGGTTCAAATTATGCCTTTGAGGAAGATGCATTGGTTAGAAAAGGGCATTATATGCAAGAAGTGAATCATTTCTTTAAACCTGAACTCATTAATCGTATTGATGAAATTATTGTCTTTAATGCATTGGATGATTCTGTACTATTACAGATTGCGGATAAATTCTTAAATCAATTGAAAGAGCGTCTCAAAGATAAAGATATTTCTTTAGAGGTGAGTCAAAAGGCAAAAGAAAGAATCATTACCTTCGGAATGGATCCAATCTTTGGAGCTAGACCAATGAAGAGACATATTCAAAAAGAAGTGGAAACAGAAATAGCGAAACTGATATTAGAAAATCCGGATATTCAAGGTAGAACAATTTATTTGGATGCTGATAATGATGGCTATATAGCAAATATAAAAGTTGTTTCCTGATAATATGTATATTAGAGACTGGCTAAGCTAGTCTCTTTTTGATAGTTTAAGTTCTACTTTACCTGTTTTGTGGTAGAATTTTTCTTGGGTGATGATATGAATGAAAATATTAATTTAGCTTTTACAATGATGTTTCTCGCATTAGCGGTAGTGATGAGTTTGCGTTTTTTTAGAACAGTAAAACGCATAAAGATTAAGGATGAACAACCACGTATTGTACGCATTATGATTATCGTAATGGCATTTATGATAATATTAGCTTCTTTATTAAATGTAGCGAATAATACATGGATGGATTATGTAAGAACATTTTTAACAGCCTACGTAATTGGCTTATTTTATATCTTCCATGATGGTATTGGTGATGAAGGTGTTTCTATTAATGGTGTTTTTTATACATGGAAGGAAATACGCTCTTGGGATTACACAATAGCAGATAAAGGGACAACGATTTATATTGGCATTGAAAAGGAAACACGTAAGGGTGTTGAATTTGATACAAGAACGATTAATTTCAATCCTAAAGACAGTAAGGCTGCAATTGATGAAATGAAAAAGAATATTGCTAAGAAGTATACAAGGATGAAGAAGAACGGATGAAGACATTAATTTGGGATTTTAATGGCACAATAGTAGATGATACTGCATTATGTCTAGATATAGAAAATAAGATGTTAGCGAATAGAAATATGCCACATCCTTATTCTTTGGAATGGTATAAAGAACATTTTTCTTTTCCGGTTATTGATTATTATCGTTTGATGGGTTATCAATTTGAAGAAGAAAGCTTTGAAGATATTTCTATTGAATTTAATGAAATATATAATTTACGTTTCCATGAATGCGGGCTTATGAAAGGCTTTATGGAAAAGATAACAGAAGCAATAGAAAAGGGTTATTCTAATATTATCCTATCTGCTTCTAGACAAGATAATCTACTTAGACAATGTGAAAGCTTAGGTATTAAAAAGTATTTTGAAGAAATATTAGGTATAGATAATCTATTAGCTGGATCGAAAATAGAAATGGCAAAAAGATGGATGCGCAATAAAGATGTATCTCCTAAAGATTGTATTTATATAGGTGATTCTGTTCATGATTATGAAACAGCAGATTCTTTAGATATCGATAATTGTTGGCTAGTTGCCTGTGGGCATCAATCCTACCAAGTATTAAAGAAGGTAAGTGATCAAGTTGTATATACATTAGATGAGGTGATTCTTGATTAATTGTAAATATGTGAAAAAATGCGGAGCTTGTAGCTATTTGAATATGGAATATGATAAACAATTAGCTCTAAAACAAAAGGAAGTTCAAGCACTTTTTCCTAAACAAAAAATAGATCAATGTATTGGAATGAAGAATCCATATTATTATAGGCATAAGGTTTATGCCTCTTTTTATCCTGTTCATCGAAATGAAATATCATGTGGCTTATATGTAGAAGGTAGTCATCATAGAATACCTAGTTTAGATTGTCATATACAAAATAAACAAGCCAATCGTTTATTAAAAACCTTTGTTGATTTAGCGAATGAGTTTCATTATACAGCCTATGATGAAGATAGAGGTAATGGTATCTTAAGACACCTGTATATCCGTATTAGTCATAAAACAAAAGAGATTCTTTTGACGATTGTTATTGGTTCTAAATTCTTACCTAATGCGAAAGCGTTTATTAAAGCATTAAGGGAAAAGGAACCAAATATACAAACGATTATTTTGAATTATAATCATAAACATACATCTATGGTATTAGGTGATAAGGAAGATATCCTTTATGGCAAGGGCTATATTTATGACGAAATAGATGGTGTTCGTTTTAAAATATCTTCTCGTTCTTTTTATCAAGTGAATCCTATACAAACTGAAAAACTATATCAATTAGCGATTGATTATGCAGATTTGAGGAAAGAAGATAGAGTATTAGATCTTTGTTGCGGGATAGGTACAATTTCGCTTTTAGCTAGTCGCTATTGTAAAGAAGTGATTGGTGTAGAAGTGAATCATGATGCAATATATGATGCACGTGGTAATGCGAAACTCAATCATCAAAAGAATGCAAAATTCTATGTCGATGATGCGAATCGTTTTATGCAAGGATTTTCAGATCCTATTGATGTAATATTTCTAGATCCACCTCGTAGCGGTGTAGAGGCATCTACAATGAAATATATAGAAAAACTAAAGCCAAGAAGCATTGTATATGTATCCTGTAATCCTAAGACATTAGTTAGAGATATTAAGGTGTTGAAACATTATAAAGTTC
>JAFVFM010000066.1 GCA_017475415.1 Solobacterium sp. | reverse complement strand
TTTATCTAAGAGAGATAGTGAATTAAACCATTCCTGTGTAACTAACATTTTTCTACTCCTCCTAAATGTAGTATAGAATGGGTTTTCTTATTCACTGTACATGCACATGTACTTTACCAACATTTATGTTGAATTAGGCATATTTTCTGATTTATTAATGATTGCTGTACAAATTATTTTCCAAAACCAACATTTATCTAATGCCACGCGTACCTCTATTCGTTTAATCTTAAAAATAGAGAAGTCTACTTCTGTAAAGGATATTACTATTCTCTATAAAAAACTTGGATATATATGTACTGATATACAAATGAAGAAAGATCCAGAAGAGATCGATCATTGGGTTTTAATTACGGAAGTTACAACATTAAAGGATGTTGAACCTGCTCAGCTATTAACTAGTCTTAGAAATGAACCATTTATCTTGCATGTAGATCTAGCGGAATAAGTTGAAATTCATCTTACTTTTCACTATAATCTTGATAGATAAAACGTTAACGAAAGAATAGTACATACTTGATGTGCTTTACAGAGAATAGCACAAGTGCTGAGAGTGCTTAGGTAACAGAGTATGGAATTCACTTTCTGAGTGAAGCTAATCCCTTCCGGTTTCTCCCGTTATCGAGATAATCAAGGTGCACAACTTTGTTGTGAAGCAGGATGGTACCGCGTAATTTACGTTCCTGAAATGAGGGACGTTTTTTCATTTATGGAGGAAGAAAGTATGGATAAAATCCAACAAGTACAAGAAGAAGCTTTAGCTGCTATTGCGGAAGCTACCGATTTAGAAAGTCTTAACCAAGTACGTATTCAGTATTTAGGAAAAAAGGGTAGCATTCAAGAATTGATGAGTGAAATGAAATCTTTGCCAAAGGAAGAAAAACCGGCTTTTGGTAGCAAGGTAAATGTTTGTAAACAAGAAGTAAGTACTGCTTTAGAGCACAAACAAAGTGAATTAGAGAGTCAATCTTTATTTGCGAATTTAGAAAAAGAAAAGATTGATATTACTCTTGAAGAAACTAAGTTACAAATTGGTACATCTCATCCTTTAGTGATGATTCAACAAGAAATTGAAAATCTATTTGTGGGTATGGGATATACGATAGCGGAAGGCCCAGAAGTGGAAGAAGATTATTACAATTTTGAACTTGCTAATATTCCAAAGGATCATCCAGCTCGCGATATGCAGGATACCTTTTATATTGATCCAAATACTTTACTTAGAACGCATACTACAGCTATGCAAATGCGTGAATTGGAAAAGGCAAAGGGCAAGGCACCAATTAAGTTAATATGTCCTGGTAAGGTATATCGTAGGGACGATGATGATGCTACGCATTCCCATCAATTTATGCAATCAGAAGGATTAGTTGTTGCGGAAAATATTACCTTAGCAGATTTAAAAGGTACCTTAGAACATATGGCAAATACGATGTTCGGTAATGGTAGAACCATTCGTTTCCGTCCTTCTTATTTTCCATTTACAGAGCCTTCTGTAGAAGTAGATGTATCTTGTCCATTCTGCAATGGTAAGGGCTGTTCTGTTTGTAAAGGGTCTGGTTGGATAGAAATATTAGGTGCTGGTATGGTACATCCGCATGTATTAGAAATGAATGGCTTTGATCCAGAAAAATATAGTGGTTTTGCTTTCGGAGTAGGTTTAGAAAGAGTAGCTATGCTGAAATATGGCATAGATGATATTCGTAACTTTTATTTGAATGACAAAAGATTCTTACAGAATTTCAATCGTTTTGACTAAGGAGGAACTAAGAGATGCGATTAAGTTATAAATGGTTAAGTGAATACGTGGATCTTAGTGGTATCAGTCCTGAAGAACTTGCAACTAAGATGACAACAGCGGGCCTAGAAGTAGAAGGTATAGAAACATTAGCTTATGGCACAAAACTTGTTATTGGTGAAGTGTTAGAAAGTGAAGATATACCAGATACCCATTTACATAGCACAAAGACTAGAGTAAGCGATACAGAAATATTGGATATCGTTTGCGGTGCACCAAATTGTAGAAAAGGTTTAAAGGTTATTGTAGCTTTACCTGGTTGTGAATTGCGTGGTGGTACGATTAGTGCTAAACCAGTACGTGGTTATGCATCGAATGGTATGTTATGTTCCTTATTGGAATTAGATGTAGATAAAAAATATCTAACAGAAAAGCAGATGGAAGGAATTGAAGAATTGCCGGAAGATGCTCCAGTTGGTGAAACAAAGGTATTAGAATATTTAGGCTATGACGATACAGTATTAGATGTATCCTTAACTCCAAATCGAGCAGATTGTTCATCGATGTGGAATATGGCTAAAGAAGTTGGTGCGATTTTACATCGTGATGTAAAATGGCCGGATTATGAAGGTAAAGCGGATATAGGTGGAAAGACAGATTTCACTTTGCATTCAACTACGGAAAAGTGTCCTGCTTTTGTGGGTAAGGTAGTAGGTAAGGTGAAGGTAAAAGAAACGCCAAAATGGATGGTGAATTATTTACACGCTGCAGGTATCAACAGTATCAATAATGTGGTAGATATTTCGAATTTCGTTATGTTAGAAACAGGGCAACCTTTGCATTATTATAATTTAGCGAAGTTACCAAAGAAAGAAATTACTGTTGTGGATGATGTAGAAATGACTTTTGTGGCTTTAGATGGCTTAGAATTCCCGGTGGAAAAAGGGGATATTATGATTACTACTGGCGGTGAACCAACAGGTATTGCCGGTATCATGGGTGGGGAAGAATCTATGATTGATGAACAAACCCAAGCCATATTTATTGAGGCAGCTTGTTTTGATGCTGCTAGTGTACGCAAGACAAGTATACGGATGAATTTGTTGACAGAAGCTGCACAACGTTTCACAAAAGGTGTTGATCCACAAGCGATGAAAAAGGCTGTGGATCGTTCGGTACAATTGTTACAAGAATATGCAGAAGCTGATGATTTTGAAGAAACAATTGTGATGGGGAATATAGATGAAAGTCCTCGTATAGTAAAAGAGAGTCTAACGCATTTAAATGCTTTATTAGGCACAAAGTTTACTATGGATGAGGTTGTAGAACAATTAAAATGGCTTGATTTCAAACCGGAAGTAAAGGGTGAAGAAATAAGTTGTACAATTCCTAGTTATCGCCGTGATATAGAAAGAGCTGCCGATATTGATGAAGAAGTAATTCGTTTAATTGGCTTTGATCAATTAGAAAGTACGCTTCCTACAATGGAAGCCACTGTTGGTAAACTAAGCCCTATGCAATCTTTACGTCGTAAGACACGTGAAGCATTTAGTAGTATGGGTGTAAGTGAAATTGTAACCTATACGTTAATTTCGGAAGAATATGCTAGAGATGCTCATCGTGCAGTTGGGGAACTCATTCCATTAGCTATGCCTATTTCTGAAGCACGTAAATATATTCGTCCTAGCTTAATGAATTCTGTATTGGAATGTGTTGCCTATAATGAGGCTAGACAAAATAGTCAAAATCATTTCTTTGAATTATCTAAGGTATATGGAAAGGGCCAAGAAGCAGAACGTTTAGCGATAGTCTTAGATGGTAATGTACAAGAAGATGTATTGCATAAATATCAATTAAATGGCGATTTCTATACCTTAAAAGGCATGATTCTTACTTGGCTTGAAAAATTAGGTTATACAGGAAGTCGAATCTTAGTATGCGAAAATACCTGTGATAGGGAGCATTTCCATCCATATCGTAGTGCAGAAATTTATTTGGATAAAAAATTATTAGGTGTATTTGGTGAAATTCATCCATTAGTCGCAAAGAAATTTGATATCAAAAAGGTATATTATGCTGAATTGGAATTGGATGTATTGTCGACAGCTACAGCAGCTAGATTGAAATTCAATGCCATTAATCGTTATCCTTCTGTAGAAAGAGATATCGCTATTGTTGTAGAAAAAGATGTAAAAGCATCTGACTTACTCTATTTAGTAAAGAAGAGTGGAGGTAAGTTAGTAAAGAATGCACATATCTTTGATGTTTATGAAGGTGAGCATGTGGAAAAAGGAATGAAGAGTGTTGCCTTACGTATTGTATATGAGGCTAATGATCGTACCTTGAAAGAAGAAGAAATTAGTGAAGTACACCAAAAGATACTTGCTTCTTTAAGTGAAAAAATGAATGCTACATTACGTGGTTAAGAAAAGCGGGAAGTAATGAAACAAATATTGTTTCTAAGCTTCCTGCTTTTTATATAGATATAAAATGAAAATGAGTGTGAAGAAGGATAAATAAAGGCAGGTAGTTTTAAGTGGGGTATCTTCATATAGACAATGATATTCTTTTTGGAAATTACCCGTAAAGGCTACAAAGCCACTGCTTGTTGCATAAGTTTCTACTTTTTTATGATCCTTGTCATAAACTTGATATCCTTTGTAGTAAGTAATAGGTAAGATGTTTTCAATGCCATTATCGGCGGGGAAGAGGATTTCTAAATCTAAATAGTTTTGGCGTAGGGAGGCTTCGGTAATCATATTATTTTGATTACGTACAGCATATGGATAATCCTTAAAATTTACATGGTAGTATGGTAGATATTCACCGCCAGCTAATTCAATGCGCATATAGTCTGCACTATAATAGGGATCACATAAGGCGCCTGATTGAATATCTTTCCAGGATTGTGATTCTTTCATCACAAATTCTCTTTGCATAACGGGTGCGATATGATAAATGCCTTCTGCTAATAAAATACAGGCGATGACTTTATAAGTCATATGTTTTAGCTTTAGATTTGTAAGTGTATAAGCACTTACTATACTTAAACATAAAGAGGAAATGGTGAATAAGCGCCATGGAAATTGCATAAAGGATAAAAAAGAAAGAAACTGCCAAGGAATATATTTTATTGGCAATACTAAAGTAGTATAACCAATGATGAATAAGGATGTAAGAAAGATGGATTTCTTTTCTTTTTTTAACGTTAAATAGAATAAAGGAATAATACTTAAGAAATAGCCGATATTTAATACCATCGCTTTATCCTTTTCTATATCTACTCCACTATAACCGAAGATGGTTTCGTTGGAAAAATAATGATATAGATTTAATGCATGAGCAGGTGTTGTATTATGGTCTTGGTAATAAGCTACTACAAACTTTTGATCAAGGAGTTGTTCTATCATTGGTAAAGTATAAAAACTTGTTAGTAGAAACGCCAAGAAAGCAGCTAAGAGAATATGAATAATGATGGTAGATTTAAGATGTGGTAATTGGATGAAAAAGAAGATAATGGATAGAATGACTACAAAGATAAAAGTAATATTGTGGCTTAAAGCCATTAAGGATAAAGATAATAGATACAAGAAATAAGCGTCTTTTCTTTGTTGGAAGAATAAGCGATATATAGCTAATAGAAAAATAGGCATAACCGTTAGAGCGAGGATTTCTCCTAAGGCTCCACGTATATATACATCTGTAA
>JAFVFM010000065.1 GCA_017475415.1 Solobacterium sp. | reverse complement strand
TCAATCAACTAAAGTAATCCAATTTTGTGATAAAAATAACTTATTCGTTTATTTTGTCTACTAATATGGCATATTGTTCAATTATGTCGAATTTTTCGCACAAAAAAATAGAGAATTATTTCTCATTCATCCTCTATTATTTCTTTAATATATCATTCATTTTAATGTAGCATTTCTTCTTGTTGATCCTCTAAATATAAAGAAATAATCCAAGCTGAATCTACACAAGGAAAACTTGCTTCATCTAATTGAAAACGATCTTGTTGGCTACTTACTACTTCTTCTAATCCTGCAACAGGAATGAGAAAGGATAGACCTTTATCATCTGTGCGTACATTGATTTTCATTACATCATCCTTTGTGCTTTGGTATTCAATAGAAGTAACCTCTTCGGCATTGCCTTTGCGATTATCAATGAATTCAATAAAGCTATCATATTTCGCAAGTTCCACTAATACATCATCTATACCATCTTCAAAGATTTGTACTTTTTCTGTAAAATCGCGCACTGTTTTACAATGCCTTAAGCGATATCCTTTTTCTACCATAGGCTTCGCATATTCACGCATAGCATAAGGTACATCTTCATTCGATAATACAATCATAAATTTCCGAGAAGGATCATGGTAAACAAAATGATTCTGTATCATAAAGTCTGTATGACAATGAGGACATAAATGTTTAAAGATATCCCCACTTCTGCTTAATTCCGCTAGATCTACATCTTCAGATGCGTTAACAGCTTCATATAATCTTGTTTCAAATGTTTTCCCACAATAAGGACATGTATATTCTATATCTTTTATTTCCATCATTAACTCCTTAAACTAAAGCCACTAAAGCCTATTCCAAAACGATTCATTTCTTGAATAATCTTTTCACGAACGGCTTTTTGGTCTTCACTTAATTCATCTCCCGCAAATAAGGCAAATAAATGCATGCCATCATGCGCCACATAAGGTAAGGCCCACATAGGATCTCCAAAATGTATACCAATATCATTCTCAGGCTCTTCATCTAGTGCACCATAAAGGAACGGCCCTTTAATTGCCGTAATACGCATGCGATATTCTACAATATAGTTCTTCATAATCACACCCGTATATACTACATCTGGATAAAAGACATCTCTTATTTCATCTAAGCGTGCATCTTTTCTTGTTTCTAAAATATCTTCACTCCAACCATCATCCATTTCATCCAAAAAGGCTAATGATTTATCTAACATAGCATAACTTGGATCTGCGATTCTCGCTTCACAATTCGCAACTTGATCCATTGTATAAATACCTAACATCTTCTTTTTCTTTAATCCCTTTGTACAACGCTCCCAACTAGGCCCTATGGATAATACCGCAAATTCCAATAATCCATCTCTACCGCAATAAGGAACACAAAGAGCGTAACAATCTCTTTCTGTTACATTGATATTTTCCTTTAAGAGATCGGTTAGATTATCCACCTCTAAGGTTACATATTTGTGATAATATTCTGTAAATAATATTTCTGCTAATATCATATTTATTCCCCGTTTTTATTTTAACACTAATCCTACCACATCCCTTTCCATATGCCTAAAACATTAATATAAAATGTAGTGTTGTTAAGAAGGCAATTCAAAAAATGTGCGCTTTCGCAAATGCTCCTCGATTTATCACCGCAACGATATACTAGCTCTTCGCAAAAATCATTTCAGGGAATAAGAAACGTAAATATATATTCTTATTCTTAATCGATCTTTCGCACAAATATTATTGTTGTTATTATCCATATATTGTTTTATAGTAATTATAGGCCAAAATATCATTTAAGCCTATAATCACTATAATTTTTAGCCACGCTTATAAAGCATTTATAGGCCTTGCCTTGAAGAAAGCCTGTAATTGTCAAAGAAAAGAGGTTTATTATGTTGTATTCATACGTAGATTGCCTAGTGAAATGGAAATCAGATTATCAAATCAAAAAGCAAATACAGAGTAATGTCTTGTATAAAATAGAAAAAGGTATTTATTCTGATGAACCCTCTGTTTCAACATTAGCTATTATTGCCTTTAAATATCCAAAGGGAATCCTAACAATGGATAGTGCTTT
>JAFVFM010000064.1 GCA_017475415.1 Solobacterium sp. | reverse complement strand
TATTACCTGTAGTATCTCCACCTTTCGTCTTATCTTTATCGATGATTATGTTATTTGGTAAAGCAGGTATTATTACACGTTATTTATTACATATTTATGAGAATAATGTTTATGGTTTCTGGGGAATTACCATTGTACAAACCTTAACCTTCTTCCCTGTATGTTACATGATGATGAAGGGCTTATTAAAAAACATTGACCCTTCTTTAGAAGAAGCGGCACGCGATATGGGCGCATCACGCTTTAAAGTGTTTACAACAGTTACCCTTCCGTTAATTCTACCAGGATTAGGAAATGCCTTCCTCGTAACCTTTATTGAATCCATTGCCGACTTTGCCAACCCGATGATTATTGGTGGTTCTTATGATACATTAGCTACTTCCATTTACCTACAAATTACTGGCGCTTACGATAAAGAAGGCGCATCCGCAATGGCAGTAGTATTATTAGCGATTACCTCAATGATGTTTATCGTACAAAAATACTATTTAGAAGCGAAAAGTACAGCTACATTAACTGGTAAAGCAAGTAGACAAAGAATGTTAATTACCGATAAATCTGTAACCAGACCACTTACTATATTTTGTTTACTGATTGCCCTATTCGTTATATTAATGTATATCTGTGTTCCATTTGGTGCTTTATTTAAAACATGGGGCTATGACTTCTCATTAACCTTTAAATGGTTCGGTTTAGTCTTCTCCCGCTATAAGGGCTTTAAGGCCTTTAAGGATTCCTTCTTACTCTCCTTAATCGCCTCACCTATTACTGCTTTATTATCGATGATTATTTCTTATCTCGTAGTAAAAAGAAATTTCCGTTCCAAAGGCTTTATTGAAGCCGTATCCATGTTAGCGATGGCAGTACCAGGAACAGTATTAGGTGTAGGTTATATACGTGGTTATTCAGCCGGAGTTTTTAGAACAGGATTCTTGCAATCGCTCTATGGAACAGGCGCATTATTGGTTATTGTATTTATTGTTCGTTCCTTACCAACAGGAACACGTAGTGGTATTTCTGCTCTAAGACAAATTGATAAAAGTATAGAAGAATCTGCATACGATATGGGAGCCGATAGTTTTAAAGTATTTATGACGGTCACCCTACCATTAATCAAAGATAGCTTCTTATCCGGACTAGTTACTGCCTTTGTGCGTAGTATCACCGCAATTAGTGCAATCATTCTCTTAGTTACACCAAAATTCTTATTGATTACTGTTCAAATTAATGAATTCGCAGAAAAAGGATCCTATGGTATTGCCTGTGCATTTGCGACAATATTAATACTCATTACCTATGGATCTGTTGCACTAATGAATCTTTTCATTAAATACTTCGGTACAAGCCGTCAAATTAAGGAGGTATAACTATGGCGAAAGAAAAAAAAGGTGTTCGTTTAGAACATATATCTAAGATCTACCAAGATCCTAAAACAGGTAAAGATTTCTATGCTGTAAAAGATACAACACTCGATATCGAACCAGGTTCATTTGTTACCTTACTTGGCCCATCTGGCTGTGGTAAAACAACAACCCTAAGAATGATTGCTGGTTTTGAAAGCCCTGATGAAGGCGAAATCTATCTAGGTAATGAACCAATCAATGAATTAACCCCAAATAAACGTGATACGGCAATGGTATTCCAAAGCTATGCTTTATTACCACACTATAATATCTTCGATAATGTAGCCTATGGCTTAAAATTAAGAAAAATGGATAAGGATACCATCCATAAAAAGGTAATGGATATTCTCAAGCTTGTTGGCTTAGAAGGCATGGAAGGAAGAATGACAAACCAATTATCTGGTGGACAACAACAACGTGTCGCCTTAGCAAGAGCTTTAGTTATTGAGCCTGGTGTACTTTTATTCGATGAGCCATTATCCAATTTAGATGCCAAATTACGTGTGTCCATGAGAACAGAAATACGTCGTATTCAACAAGAAGCAGGCATCACAGCCATCTATGTAACACACGACCAATCAGAAGCGATGGCTATATCAGATAAGATCATCATTATGGATAAGGGTGTTGTAGCGCAAATGGGAACACCTACAGAAATCTATTACCATCCGAATAGTGAATTTGTCGCTGACTTTATTGGTGAAGCTAATTTTCTAAAAGGCATAATAAAAGAGATTAATGGTGATGAAGGTCTAGTAGAAGTAAATGGAAATACTCTCAAATTAAATGGTTTACAAAATCATAAGGTGAATGATGAATGCACACTTGTTCTTCGCCCTGAAGCAGCAATTGTCGCAGATGAAGGGCAATTACCATGTGAAGTTACCTTAAGTTGTTTTATGGGTAGTTATCAAAATTATCATGTTATGGTAGGAGATACGCTAACAAAAATCACTGATTTTAATCCTAAAAACAAAAAGATTTACCAAGTTGGTGATAAAGCATTCATTCAATTCGATGCAGATAGCGTGCATATTATTTAACACAAAGCGCATGAAATATGCGCTTTTCTTATAAAATTAAGTAGAGCAATTATTTTACTCTACTCATTAAACAATTCATTTTTCCTTTTAAAACATAATTCATCTTACCAGAAGGAAGAAAAAGAGAATCACCTTTTTGTATATCTATACATTCTTTACCTTCTTGTATTATACCCTTGCCTTCTAATACCACTAAGCTAGTAAAGGATTCTTCGCTTCCTTCTAATACATATTCATCTTCAACTTCTAAGCAATCCACCACAAAGTAATCACAATCTATAGTATGGTTACCAAAATCCTTTTTCTGTGTCGGTTTAAGATGAGTTACCTCTAAGGCCTCTGCAATATGTAAAGGTCTATGATTACCATCTTTATCTACTCGGTTATAATCATATACTCGATAGGTAACTGTAGAACTTTGTTGAACCTCTGCAAACACAATTCCCTTCCCTGTCGCATGTATTGTGCCTGCTTCAATTAAGAATACATCTCCCTTATGTACTTCTATATAATTCAATTTTTCAATTAATGTATTCTCTTTAATCGCTTTTTCAAATTCTTCTTTCGTTATTTC
>JAFVFM010000063.1 GCA_017475415.1 Solobacterium sp. | reverse complement strand
CTCTGACTGCTCCCATGGGAGCAATCAGTATTGATGAACAAGAACATTATAATTGGGTTAGACAACATCTTAATTAAATGAAAGAGATTGGCTATGAGAACTATCTCATTGAACAATTAGGTGAAACAAAAACGGAATCTGAATAAACAATAGGGAAATCCTCCTTTTATTGATTAAACAAAGAAACGTAAATTTAAAAATATGTGTTGTGGTAAAGAAGAATCATTGTGAAATTTTTCATTTATCTAAAAAAAACAGGAGTATAATATTTTGTATAGATCAAGGGGGGACAAAAAAATGGAAAGATCTAAAGAACAAAAAATATTAAATGTATTCGCGATTATTGAACTCATAGCAGGTATCATAAATATCGTTATGGCTGTGCTACTTATGTTAGGTGGTGGAGCTGCCTTAGGTAATGTTAATTCAATTGTACAAAATTCAAATGCAGTTGCTTCAGATATCTCTAATTTAGGTATAACACTCTTAGGTGTTGGTATTGGTACAGTACTCATTGGTTTATTCCAACTCTATAATTGGAGTTTGATGAAGAAGGTAGTAAATGATGGTACACAATATAAAAAAGCTTGGATTGTAACCTTAGTATTACTTGCCCTAGCAGTAATTAATATTATTACTTCCTTATTCATGAATGCGAATGCTTCCTTAAGTACAGGTATTGCTTCATTATTGATTAATGGATGCATCTTCTACTTAATAAATAAAATCAAACATGATTCATTAGCTTAAAATGAAAAGGCTTGCTTGATGGATTATTCCTAAAGCAAGTCTTTTTCTTATTGGTTGAATCTTTCAATATCGAGTAAATTCTCACTTTTTGCGACGATTAAGGATGCAGCGATATCTCCAGATGTATTTGACATTGTAGCAACCATATCGATGAAAGGATAGATAGCTACAATTAAGCTAGTAGCTTCAACCGGGATATGAAGTTGATTCAACAAAACAAACGTGCATACATAAGCAGATCCTGGTACACCAGGGGCACCAAAGGATAAGAGGATAATCGTAATTGCTAAAGAAACAAGTTGTGCTGATGAGATATCAACATTGAATGCTCTTGCGAGGAAGAGAGAAACTATTGTAAGGAAGATGCATGTTCCATCCATGTTAACAGTAGCCCCAAGTGGAATAGAAAAATTTGCGACTTTAGGAGAAATACCTAAATAATCTGTGCAGGTTCGCAAATTCGTAGGCATAGCAGCAGAGCTAGATGATAAAGCCATACTTGTTAACATGCCTTCACGATTCTTTTTGAGGAAGGTTAATGGATTGAGGTGGGAAATGGTTAAAATAAGTAAGCAATAAATGCCAATCATTAGGAATAAGGTGAGTATTACTGTAATACCAAATGATAATACAGATAATAAGGATGAAAGATTTAAGGATAGAATTAATTCAGAAACGGATACTACAACAACAATAGGGATAAAGCGTGATATCAAAGTGGTAATCGTTAAGAATAAAGAATTGCAAGCTTCAAAGAAATCTTTTAATGTTGAAGCATATTCACCAATCATGCCTAAAGCAATTCCACAAAGAATTGCTAAGAAGATAATTTGTAAAGTATTTGCAGTTAGAAAGGGATTTAAAAAATTAGAAGGGACAATGGAAATGAATGTATCTAGTAGCGATAGAGAAGTAGCTTCAGACTGTATAGCTACTGCTTCTAATTGTGGTAGCTTAAGGGCAAAACCAACAGTTCCTGGTTGAAGTATAGAGAATGAAGCGATGCTTAATAGTACAGCAATAATTGTTGTAAAGAAATAAATACCCATAACTTTAGCACCTATACGCCCAAGTTCAGATAGATTCTTAAATTGGGAAAAACTAGAAACGATGGAAAAGAAGATAACTGGTCCAATGACAATTTGCAGGCTATTCATGAAGATGGTTTTAATTGGTGTTAAAAGATAGGTTTGTATACCAACCGATATGCTAGATGGTAAAATGAATTTCAACAATAAGCCAAATAGAATACCAAATACTAAGGCATAGGCTGTGCGTATTAACATTTTTTGACTAGATTGATCAGCTAAAATGCGTATTTGATTCATGCCATTATGATGGGTTATTTTTAAATTATCACCATAGGATTTTAAAATAATTGAGCGAACTGCCTCTTCGGTATATTCATCTTCTTCACTATATTTATTTGTATTCGATAGAGGGTTAAATGCCTCGCCATATGAGCGAATAGTAATACTAATATCACCTAAGAGTTTACGAACAAGAATTTGTATTGGTTTATCAGTATGAGCGTGTTCAATGAGTTCAGGCAATAATTCTTCTGCTAATAAAACTGCTCGCATAATAAGTTTTTTATCTAGTTTTAAAGCAACTAATTCTTCTTCAATAAAAGATAAGCTATTTTTTATAATGTCATTATTTATTTCGAAATTCTTATACTTACGAATAGGCCATAGAAAACTCATAAGCTCACCTCCATTTATCCTTATATAATAAAACATACATATTATAGTGTTATTTTTAGAAAATGATTAGCGAATTTGCGTTTTTTTACTGGCATAGATCTTTTGGTCAACAAGGTCTATAAATTCACTGTAGTACATCTATATTATAGAGTAAAATGATATAAAGTCGTTTATTATCCTATCTATAATCTTGTAAAAGATAAATAGATAATTTTTTGCGAATTTTTTGGAAGAGAAAGATATAGAGGTGTTCTATGGTGATACAAAGTGAAAATGTATATTTAGGCTCTTCATTTCAACCTGCACAAATAGAAATAGAAGAAAAAAGAATTATAGCGATTCATGAATATAATACAAAAGAAGTGGATATAGATTATGGTAATAAAAGGATAGTACCAGGTTTTTATGATATTCATACACATGGGTATTTAGGCTATGATGCGACAACTGGAGAAAAAGAAGGTTTAATTACTTGGAAAGAGGCTTTACCAAAAGAGGGGGTGTGTGGCTTTTGCCCTACAACTATTACGGCTTCATCTTCGCAATTGACTAGAGCTTTTCGTCATATAGCAGAAATTATGCATGATAATGAGGCGGGGGCAGAAATATTAGGAATACATATGGAAGGTCCTTATATTTCGAAAGAATATAAGGGTGCACATAATGATCAATTTATAAAAAAAGGGACGATTGAAGAATTTGAATCATTTCAGCAAGCTGCCCAAGGAATGATACGAATTGTAACAATAGCACCAGAAGAAGATAATCAATTTGAATTGATAAAATATTTAGTAAAAAATGGGGTTTGTGTATCTTTAGGCCATAGTGCAGCAACCTACGAAATCGCAAAAAAAGCGATACGTAATGGAGCGAGTTGCTTTACACATACGTATAATGCGATGCGAGCATTTCATCATAGGGAAGCAGGTATGGTTGGTGCGGCATTAAATATAGAAAATGCATATGCAGAAATCATTGGTGATGGAATACATACATCTTTTGAGGCTTTATCTATCTTTTATAAACTCAAAAAAGATTATGCGATTATGGTGAGTGATGCCTTGTCTTGTAAAGGGTATCCAATAGGCACATCGTTTCTTTTTATGGGGCAGGAAGCGATAATTTATCCAGATGGCTCTGCTCATCTACAAATAAAAGAAAAGCCATTAGCAGGTTCAACTTTAAAAATGAATGAAGGTTTATATAATATTGTTGAAAAGGCCCGTGTACCATTTTCTATCGCTTTAGCTTCTATTACAAATAATCCTTGTAAATATTTAGGGATTGATCAGGATAGAGGCTCACTTGAACAAGGTAAAAATGCTGATATCGTGATATTAGATGAGGATTATTCGATAATACAAACCTATTGTTGTGGAAAAAAGCAATTATAGCTGATCGTCCTTGTTAGCAAGGATAAGAAAATGATTTTTATGATAAAGGATGAGATTGTTTTCTTTCATCCTTTTTAATTCTTTTGATAAAGCAGTACGTTCTACATTTAAATAATCTGCTAATTGTTGGCGGTTAAATGGTATTTCAAATTCTTTGGATTGTAGTTGAATGGATAGGCTATGCAAATAAGACATCACTCTAGCTCGGATTGATTTAGAAGATGTATGGAAACTTCTTTGCGATAGATGCAAGTTTTTATGTGAAGAAAGAAAACAAAGATTTTGCAATATAGTGATTGCCCAATTTGGTTTATTTTTTAATGAATTGGCTAATACGTTTATTTCAAGAAAAAGGATAGTTGTTTTCTCATTGGCTATAACATCAATAAGTAAAGGCATATCGTGAAGGTAGGCATAGCTTTCGGCAAAAGAATCATTTTTTTTGATCATATTCAAAATTGTTTTGTTTCCCCAAATATCATTATTTTCTATTGTTACGCTACCTTCTAAAACAATCCCCATTTCATGAATATAATCACCAGCGTGAAAGATAGTAGAATTCTTTCGATAAGTTTTTTCGTATGCATTTAAATATGTAAGAGCTTTTGTGACTTCTTCTTCATTCAAACCATGAAATAAGTTGATATTCTTTATTTGTTGAATATTCATTATTTTTTTATTATGTGGTTATAACCACATATTCCTTTCTTTCATTATAGTATAGTAAAGTTATGAAAAAATAAAGGAGAATACTATGATTCGTAAAGTAATACAAATAGATGAAGAAAAATGCAATGGTTGTGGGATATGCGCCACTGCTTGTCATGAAGGAGCAATTGATATAATTGATGGAAAAGCTAAATTGGTGCGTGAAAATTATTGTGATGGTTTAGGAGATTGCTTACCAAGTTGCCCACGAGGTGCGATAAGCTTTGAAGAGCGTGAAGCAGAAGCCTATGATGATTCGGCTGTAAAAAAGACACAGGAAGAAAGTAGAAAGAAGGCAAGTCAAATGACAATTGATGAGATTATGACAATTGAAGATGAAAACGAAAGAAGGAAAATAATGATGGCTAAATTAAAAGAAGAAGGTGTTCAATTCGCTCATGGCCATGAAGGTCATAGTTGCCCGGGTTCTCGCGCTATGGAATTAAACCAACAAAATACTCTTCAAGAAGAAGTTGTTAATGTAAAAACTACATCTAGGCTTGCACAATGGCCATGTCAAATTAAACTTGTACCGACAGAGGCACCATTTTTTGATGGAATGAAATTATTGATTGCGGCTGATTGTAGTGCCTATGCCTATGCCAATATGCATGAAGAATTTATGAAGGGTAGAATAACACTGATTGGTTGCCCAAAATTAGATGATGTTGATTATGCAGATAAGTTAACCGAAATCATCAAGAATAATGACATTCAAGAAGTATGCATTGTTCGTATGGAAGTGCCATGCTGTGGCGGCTTGGAAAATATGGCAAAGAGAGCTCTACAAGCTAGTGGAAAATTTATTCCTTGGCATGTTGTAACCATAAGTAGAGATGGAAGGATATTAGATTAATAAAAAAGGGGCTGTAACGCAACCTAACAACTTGTAGGGGAAGGTTACTGCTCCTTTTTTAATAGCCAATGTTTTGCATAAAAGATAATAGATTCGCGGCAAGGTCATATAATTCTGTACTCACATTTCCATTATTTCGGCTGATGACGAAGGAATAGTTATCTGTTGTCACTAGAATGTATGTATGTAAACGATCACCAAAGCATTCTGCAGTACCGGTTTTGGCATATACCATGCCATAATTTTCACCTAATCCATAACTTAAGGCAGCTTGATGCATCGCTTCTTTCAAACGATTTATGATTTCACTATCTGCGCAGGAAGATAATATTCTAGGTTGAGCTTTATGAATGGGAAAGAAATCACGATAACTAATATGATCAACAAGATAAGGTTGCATCATTTCTCCATGATTGCCTATTGCTTGAGCAATTAAGGCTAAATTCATTGGGGTAACTTTTGTATTGCCTTGCCCAAAAGCGATTTGAGCAAGTTCTGCCTTTGTTCCTTCTAAGAAGATTAAGGAAGAATGAATGGTTTCAAAGAAAGGTATTTCTATGTCTGTTCCGATCATAAAACGCTTCGCGACATCTTCTATTCTTTCTCTACCAATGCGTATGCCTAAATCCGCAAAATAACAATTCACGGAATTCGCTAAAGCTTCATTTTATCCAAT
>JAFVFM010000062.1 GCA_017475415.1 Solobacterium sp. | reverse complement strand
GGAGAAGTGAAAAAGAATCGTTTTGAGCCTTCACATAACTTTTTTCCTTGTGATTATGTGAGATATAAAAATTGTATAAAAATCGATGAAGAAATATTGGATGTATATTATCATGGAGATGTAATACGTATGGAAGCGCCTAAAGGTTGGGCTGCATTAAGCTATGAAGGTAAACCCATAGGTGGCGTAAAGAGTGATGGAAAACAATTAAAAAATCATTATCCTAAACATTTAAGAAAGAATAGATGATATGAGATTAGAATTATTTAAATTTATCGATCAAACGGTAGCTTTATATAAAGAAAAACTATCTACTTTTCAATATGTAGAAGAGAAGATTACCTTAGTCTATAATCGCATGTTTAATCAAAGAAATGATTCGCTTGTTTCTTTTCGTACAAGAATAAAAAATGAAGAAAGCTTAAAAGAAAAGCTTATTCGTAATCAATATTATTTGACTTATAAAACAGCGAAAGAGGCAATTGAAAATATGCCAGATATCATAGGCATAACCATGCAATGTCGTTTTATTCGTAATGAAGCTGAATTATATAAATATTTATTTCTATTATTTGAAGAAGATGGGGATTTGTATCGTTGTAAATTGGATCCACATATTTATTTAAATTTACGCTTACCTCAACCACAATTACAACGGAATGGCTTTACGATATATCGCCTAGATGGCTGTTATATATTAGGGAATGAAAAGATTAATTATGAATTACAAATAAAATCGTTAGTTCATTCTTTTTGGAGTGAAATTGAGCATGAGATTGTTTATAAGAATCCTGATTTTCATATCTTTGAAACATTTAATCGCAATATGTTAAGTGCGATTAGAGATAATTTAGATGTTGTCGATAGGCAATTAGAAATTATGTATGATGAAATATCTTCGGAAGCAAAGAACCCTATGGTTGGCTTAGATGAAAAAGGATTTAAATCATGGATGGCCAGAAGCATTAATGAATTAGTTGTAAAAAAGACGCAAGCTTCCTTGAATTTCGCAACAGATTTCAAAAAATCTAGTTCTACCTTAGCACATTACATTTATATACATGATTTTATTAATGGCAAAAACAATCGTGCTAAGATGATGTACTATATTGAGCAATTGCATGATTTAACATTAGAAGAAATTGATTATAAAGAAAAGATCATTCTTGAGGGTAAAGTGAATACAAAAGATGTATTTGTGAAGAAAATGTGTTCATATTTTATTCAGAATATCAATCGAGATTTTCAATGGCATCTCTTCTTTGCGACATTATTTGCCTTGCAGAATGAACAAAATGTAGAAGTATTAGAGAGTTTTACAGAATTCTATATGTCTTTACTCATTCAGCATAGTTGGTATAAGAATACCTTTTTAGCACTAAATAAAAAAGATGCTGAAAAAATAAGAAATGAATTAACATTAACCTTAGCAGATACATTAATCCATAGTGAAAGCATTAAAATTATTTTTGAAGATAGAATCTATATCATCATGAAATTCTTTAGAGAATATGTAGAAGCATTAGAAATAAAATACAATCATTCTATTGAAAAGAAAGATATAGAAGAAATGAAAAATGATTTATATCATAAGATTATGTTGCTTATATAAGGTTGAAGTTATGATAAAATAGGGAAAAGAGGGAAAAGATTATGGCACAGAAATATATTTTAATTAAGCATACTGATACAGAAGCTGCAAACAATGGCTTAATCGCAATCAATAAATCTGTTTTTTATTCCATTGCTGAATTATCTATTGATGAAATTGAAAATGCGATTCGCATTCCAAAAACAAAATTCAATAAACCTTTATCCGTGAAGATTATCGATAATAAATTAGACATTTATGCGGACTTAAAAGTGAAATATTTAGCTGATGTAAATCAGACATGTGAACTAGTGCAAAATAAGATTTATGAGAATGTGTACAACATGACTGGCTTTAGAGCGAATAGCGTACAAATTAATGTAATTGGATTTGAAGTTTAGTATTGACTTATATTAAAGATTGCGCAATAATTAACGAGGTTAAAAATTGAATACGGAAAGCAGAAGCAGCACTTCTCACCTGATTTCATATAGATTTAGGTAAATAGCCGAAAATGATGATGTTATTTTGGATAGGTGCTGTTTAGCACCTATTTTCAATTATAAGGAGGTTTGCTTGGGTAGAATTAAGAATAACAAAAATCGCAGAAAAGAACCAAATGACTTGGTAAATGAAGACATTCGTTTCAATGAATTATTTGTGATTGGTACAGAAGGGGAACAATTAGGTACAATGTCACGCCGTGAAGCTTTGGAAAAAGCTGAAGAATTAGGCTTAGATTTATTGTGTGTCGCACCTAATGCTGAAGTTCCTGTATGCAAAATTCTTGATTATGGACGCTATCGCTTTGAAGAACAAAAGAAAGCAAGGGATGCGAAGAAGAATCAACAGGTAAGCGAAGTTAAAGCACTTCGTGTATCTCCTGTTATTGATCAACATGATTTCGATACTAAGCTTAAACGTGCTCGTGAATGGATCAGCAATGGTCAAAAAGTACGTATCGATATGCGTTTTAGAGGCAGAATGATTACTAGACAAGATGTTGGTAAAGAAGTCATTCAAGAGTTTACTGAGCAAATTTCAGATATCGCTGATATTAGTAAGAATCCTTCTATGGAAGGAAATACGATGTCGGTTGTATATTCACCAAAAAAAGGAAAGTAAAGGAGAGACTATATGATAGCAAAAGCTAAGAAGCCAAAGGCAAAGATTAAGATGAAAACAAAAAAGACATTTGCAAAACGTAGTAAGATTTCCGGTAGTGGTAAACTTGTTGTTCATCACAACTATGTATCTCACTTCGCTGCAAATAAGAGTCATAAGCAAAAAATGCATCTTGCGAAGAGCACAACTGCACACAGTTCTGATTTCAAACGTGATAAGCAGTTGTTACAAGGTTAATTGGGAGGTTAGTTAGATGAGAGTAAAAGGATCTACACCTACACGTCATAGACGTAAGAAGGTTTTAAAATTAGCAAAAGGTTACTTTGGAAGTAAGCATTTATTATACAGAACTGCTCATGAGCAAGTAATGCATTCCTTAAAGTATTCTTATACACACAGAAAACAAACTAAGCGCGAAATGCGTAAGTTATGGATTGCTAGAATCAATGCAGCATGCAGAATGTATGATTTATCTTACAGCAAATTCATGCATGGATTAAAGTTAGCTAATGTAACTGTTAACAGAAAAATGTTATCTGAAATTGCAATTCATGATGAAAATGGATTCAAAGATTTAATTGATGTTGCAAAAAAACAATTGAATGCTTAATCTAATAGATATAAGAAGGGTATAACCCTTCTTTCTATGGCGCGTTGGTGAAGTGGTTCAACACACTGCCCTCTCAAGGCAGCATTCACGGGTTCGAACCCCGTACGCGTCACTCTATGACTACCTAAATGGGTAGTTTTTTTTATTCATTAACTTAAAATATATGCGCAAACTGAAAATGACTTATATAAAGTTATTTTTGCACTTATTAAACGTTTCCCTTACCATCTATAATACTAGTGAAAATAACTTGTTTTAGATAAAGTTATTTAAGATGAATGAATGGAGAAGGGGGATTTTTTATGTTTAGAAGAAAAAATCTGAAAAAGAAAGTTGTTAGTTTAATGGTAACACTTTCAGTGGTATTAGGCTTATTACCACAAGGCGGTGTAACTGTCGCTTATGCAAAAGACGCTCCATGTGTTGATGGTACTGAAATTAGATACCACAATACAGGAGGAGATGGAGGGCATAAGTCAGTTCATGCATTAGATAATTCATGGAAATATGATGCATTCTGTATGAATAGACATTTTAGTATGGATTCATCTAATACTGTTACCGCTGGTGGTAAAGCAATGAGCTATAGAGAATTCTTTAATGTTACAAATACTAACTCTTCGAATCCTAAGTTAGTATATATGATTCAGGATAATAAGAATTTACCTAATACAAATTCTTATCCTTATACATATACTGTAGCAAGTAGAGAAGATGATTTAAGAGCACAGTTAAAAAGGGCTTTATACTATGGCTATGTAGGAAGAAAAGCAGATCTTGGCCTAACAAATAATGATGAATGGTATGAAGCTACGCAAATTGCTGTATGGCAAATTTGTCATTATGGCGAAAAATATATGACTTGGAGTAGTGAACTTCAAAATGTTTCTATGCCATTTTATGGTAGTGATCAAGTTAAGGCTGCTGCTTTAAAATTACTTCAAAATTATGTTTTCGCTATGAAAGGCGCAGATGAGGGATATGCATATGTATATCCAGAATCTGGAATTCCTATCAATTTATATGCAGCAGTATCTCCTAACACAATTGGTGGAGTTAAGGCACAGAATTTAATATTTGGTGAATTAAATGATAATACAACTCCAGAACCAACTTCAACTCCTGTTTCTAGCGAAGAACCAACTCCTGTTGAAACTCATGCTGAAGGTAGCGTAAGAATTAAGAAAACAAAGGAAGATGGATCTATCTTAAGTGGTGCTACTTTAGAAATTCGATTAAATAAGGCTGATGGACCAGTAATTAAGACTTTAGAAAACTTCAGTGGTGATGAAGTAATTAGTGGTTTAATGCCTGGTAAATATTATTTAGTAGAAACAAAAGCACCAGAAGAAAAATATGAAATTGCTGAACCTAAACCATTCAACGTTGTTGCTAATCAACAAGCAATGCTTGATGAAGAAGCTAAATATGTAGGTAAAACAGTTGCTACTAATGATCACCCAAATCGTGGTGCTAGTAGTTTTGCAATTTATCAAGGTGATACATTAATTGCCGAAAGTATGTGTGTAGAACCAAATAAAACATATTTATCTACAGTTGGACAAGAATTAACATTAGTCATGGAAGATGACTATAAACTAATTAATGATGATACTAAAGCAAAGATTAAACGTATTGTTAATGCCTATGTAAATGATAAGAGTACTTTATATAGTAAACTTGGAAAAGCTAGCTTTGAAGATGCAGGATTATGGTTTGCAACAACAGCAGCTATCCAAACCATTCTTGGTTCTAATGAATTAAGTAATGTTGGTAATAGTAATGATTATGGAAATGTATCTGCTTTAGCAAATTATTTAGTTACTATTGCAAAAGAAAATACAGTGGTTGAAGGAAAATTAGCATTCTTTGTCACAGATAATGATGCTCAAAATCAAGTTATCATGAATCTATATGGCGATGATGTTGTCATGGTAGATAAAGAAAAGACAATTGAATATAAGGGAACAATTAAGACAACTGTATCCGTAAATAATCAAGTTGCGTCAAAAGATAATCCTGTTCAATTGACTGTTCAAGAAATCTCTAAAGCAGTTAAGGTTGTAGATACAATTCATTATGAAGGTATGCAACCAAATAAAGAATACAAAGTTACTGGAACATTAATGCAAGTAAATGAAGATGGAAGCACAAAAGCTGTAGCTGGTCCACAAGAAAAAACTTGCATAGCTAATGCAGAAGGTAAGGGTGATTGGACTGTTGAATTCAATAATGTAAAACTTGAAGCAGGCAAGACATATGTTGTATTCGAAAAGGCTGCTAGTGTTGAAAAACCAAATGAAGATCATGCAGAACATGAAGATAAGAATGATAAATCACAAACAATTATCGTTGGTGAATTAGAACCTACACAAGTTAAGATTGTTGCAAATAAAGAATTAGCAGGTGAAGGTAAGCCTACATTAGCCTCTGTTGCAGGTAAATTTACTTTCCATTTATCTAATGCTGCAGAACAAACACAAACAAATAATGCGCAAGGTAAAGTTGAATTTGATGCAGTTAAGCTTTCCGAAGCCAAAACATATCGCTTTACTATTAGTGAAGAAGCAGGCACAGATCCATTAGTTACTTATCATGAAGGTCCTAGACATATCGATGTCATTACGAAATTGGATGGTAATAAGATAGTTATTGATGGTGTTAAGATGGGTGATGGTACTGTTGTTCGCTCTATTGAAATGAATAATGGTATAGCTACAATCACATTACCAACAACACATCCATTTACAAATACATATAAGAAACCTGAAGTAATTAAAGTGAAACTTGTTGCTGAAAAAGAATTAGCAGGTGCTGCACCAGCTATGGCAGAAGTAGCTGGACAATTTGAATTCAAATTAAATGGTCCATCTTCTCAAACAAAATACAATGATGAAGAAGGCAAAGTTATATTTGATGAAGTGACATTAGATGAAGCTAAGAATTATGCCTTTAAGATTTCAGAAACACAAGGTGATAATGAACTAATTACTTATTTCTCAGGCACACGAACAATTAATGTTAAAACAAAACTTGAAGGTGATCATTATGTAATCGAAAGTGTCACAATGGGTGATGGTACTAAAGTAGAAATACCAGAAGCAGTAGATGGCGTTGTAACAATTGCATTACCTAAAACACATACATTCGTGAATACATATAATGAAAAACCAGTTCCTACAATCACTAATACAACAGCTAAAGCAAATGATCAAGCAGGTGCTGTTGAAGTTAAAGATGGTGAAAAGGTTGTGCTAACTGATATTGTTGAAATCGATAATTTAGAAGAAAATAAGGAATATACACTTGAATGGACAGTTTACCAAGATGGTAATGAATCCTTCAAAGGATCGCAAACAATTAATTCTTCTCCAATTACGGTTACATTAGGTGAAGTGGATACAACAGGTAATTATTCTGTTAAAACAGTCTTAAAAGATGGTGAAGAAATTGTATCTGAACATAATGGTAATTTAGATGTTGAATCTGAAACGGTAAAAGTCACTGTTGAAAAACCAATTCAAATTCAAGTTGTTGCACAAAAAGAATTAGCTGGTAAAGATGCACCTAAGCTTGAAGAAGTAGCTGGTCAATTTAACTTCACATTAACTGGTGTAAAACCTACATTAAATGCAACAAATGCTGCAGATGGCACAGTTACATTCGATGCAATTACATTAGATCAAGCTAAGACATACAAGTTAGAAATTAGAGAAACAAAAGGTAACAATAATATGATTGATTACCATAGTGGCTCTAGAAACTTAACAATTGTTACAGAAAAGAAGGCAAATGGTGAAATTGGAATTAAATCCATCAACATGGGTAATGGTGCACCAGTTACAATCAATGAAGCGGATAATGGTGTAGTGAAAGTTGTATTACCAGAAACACATCCATTTACAAATACATACCAAGATGAACCTGTTCCAACAGTTGAAACAATTGCTAAGGCTGAAACAAATAAGTTATATCCTTCAACAAATCAAAAGATTGTTGATACGGTTAATATGACAAACTTAATTGTTGGTAGAGAATATACTTTATCTGGTAAAGTAATGATTCAAAGCACTGAACAAGAAGCAACAAGCTTCAAGGCTGAACCAATTACATTCGTTGCTCAAGCTGCAGAAGAAACAAAAGAAATGACTTTTGTTGGTGATGCTACAGATTTAGGTAACGAAAGCTTAGTAGTATTTGAAACATTAACTTGGGAAATTAATGCAGTAACTGAAGAAGTAAAACATGATGATATTCATGATGAAAAACAAACTGTAGAAGTATATAAAGAAATGCCTACAGTATTAACAACTGCAGAAGTAAATGGATCTAAAGTATTACAAGCTGAAGCTAATCAAGCAGTAGTGGATACAGTAACATTAACGAATCTAAAAGAAGGTGTTACTTATACATTAACTGGTAAATTAATGATTAAAGAAGATAATGCAGAAGTAAATGTATATGATGCTGAAACAGTTACATTCACTGCAACAAAAGCAGATGAAGAAGCTGCAGAAGTAACAAAGACTGTTACATTTACAAATATCGATGCAAGTGAATTAGGTGATAAACATCTAGTTGTATTTGAAACATTAACTTGGGAAGGTGATGCTCATGGTGATGAAAATGAAGTTAAACATGAAAACATCAATGATGCTGACCAAACCGTATTAGTTGATAGTCCTGAAGAACCAGAAGTATTCAATGGAGAAATCTTAACAACTGTTAAAGTAAATGGTAAGCAAGCAAGTAAAGATGCTCCAGTAACATTAACAGCTAAAGAAGTTGAAGGAAAAGTAACT
>JAFVFM010000061.1 GCA_017475415.1 Solobacterium sp. | reverse complement strand
TTTTGCAGTATTTCTTCCTTTGTAAGTAGCGGTAAAGTAACTCCTTCTAAGTCTTGTAATTGTTGGATACATAATTCCAATCTTTCCTTCTCTTTGATGGTTTTTTGTAATACGCTTTGCCGTAATTCTTCTTGTCGCTTTTGATCTGCTTTGAGATAGGCTTTGATTTCTTCAATATCGAACCCTAATTTACGCAATAAGCGAATCATCAACAATTTGTTTACTGCATGCTCGCTATACATTTTATGATTCTGCGTTCCTTTTCGATAACTCGGTTTCAATAAGCCAACTTTGTCATAATAGAACAGCGTCTTTCGCGTTATTCCCACAATTTCGCATACTTCCTTTACCGATTTCATTTCTTCTACACTGTCTATTTCGAGTGTAGTTCTGTTCCCTATGGAACCGTCAATATAGTTTTTCATTTTTCACCTCCTATTAGGAGGCAAGAATTTTTCGCGAAAAAAAAGAAGGAATATTCCATCCTTCCTTTGTCATATGATCAAATGTGAATGAGTGTTCCTGTTTTACCTTCCAAGGCTTCTTTAGCCTTATCTAAAGAAGTAATTAGAGCTGTTGCCTTTGTCTTTTCCACAAAATCAATTGCCGCTTCTATTTTTGGCAACATAGAACCAGCTGCGAAATGGCCTTCTAAAGCATATTGTTTCGCTTCTTCTATGCTCAAACTACTTAAGGCTTCTTCATTTTCTTTACCAAAATGTATACATACTTTTTCTACTGCCGTTAAGATCACTAGCATATCCGCATGTATATCTAAAGCTAATAAAGAAGAAGATAAATCTTTATCGATTACTGCATCTACGCCTATGAGGCCTTCCTCGCTTTCCATTACCGGTATACCTCCACCACCAACGGTAATAACAATATCGCCATCGTTGATGAGTTTTTCTATTACCTTTATTTCTACGATACGTTTTGGTTTAGGTGAAGCGATTACGCGTCTATAGCCTCTACCTGCATCAAAGATAAAGGGAAAGCCTTTTTCTTTTTCCATTTCCTCTGCTTCTTCTTTTGTATAGAAAGAACCAATTGGTTTTGTCGGATGCAAGAAACCTTCATCATCCTTACTAACTACAACTTGTGTAATTATACTTACACAATTTTTTTCTATAGAACGTTTATTTAATTCTTCCTGTATAGCTTGTTGAAGATGATAGCCAATATAGCCCTGGCTCATTGCCCCACATTCTGGAAAGGGCATATAGGTAGAAGATGATTCAAAGGCTAGATTAATCATCCCTACTTGTGGCCCATTACCATGTCCAACAACGACATCATATTCCTCAGCTAAATCAACGATTGTTTTCGCCGTTTGTTTTACCAACTCTTTTTGCTCGAAAGGAGTATTACCTAAGGCATTACCACCTAAGGCGATTACGATACGCTTTTTCATCTTACTTCAATGTTGCATACATCACTGCTTTAATCGTATGCATCCTATTTTCTGCTTCATCAAATTGTCGTGCTTGTTTCCCTAAGAAAACATCATCTGTTACTTCCATCGCCTCTAAACCAAATTTTTCATGAATCTCTTGGCCTACGGTTGTTTCTAAATCATGGAAAGAAGGTAAGCAATGCATAAAGATAGTTGTTGGCTTGGCTAATTCCATTAATTCCTTATTTACTTGATATGGCTCTAGTAAGGCAATACGTTTTTCCCATAATGCACTATCTTCACCCATAGATACCCATAGATCGGTATATACCACATCACAGTCCTTTGCGCCCACTTTGATATCCGATGTCAATTCAATTTCACCACCATTTTCCTTAGCAATCTTTTTACATTCTTTAACCAATTCATCACTAGGCATAAGTTCTTTTGGCCCGCATGCACAAAAACGCATACCTAATTTCGCACACACAACCATTAAGGAATTGGCTACATTATTTCTTGCATCACCAAAGAAAGTTAACTTTCTCCCTCTTATATCTCCATATTCTTCTTGTACTGTTAAGATATCCGCCAACATTTGTGTTGGATGGAATTCATCCGTTAAGCCATTATATACAGGTACGCCTGAATATTTTGCCAAATCTTCAACTACTTCTTGCTTATACCCACGATATTCTATTGCATCATACATTCTACCTAATACTTTAGCCGTATCTGCTAAGGATTCTTTCTTTCCCATTTGTGAAGAAGCAGGATCTAGGAAGGTTACCCCCATCCCCAAATCTCTAGCTGCTACTTCAAAAGCACAACGTGTACGTGTACTTGTTTTTTCGAATAATAATACAATTTGTTTGCCTTCTAAATGTTTATGGCTAATCCCAGCCATTTTTAAACGTTTGAATTCTGCAGATAGATTTAATAAATACTTAATTTCTTCTGATGAAAAGTCTAATAATTTTAAAAAGCTTCTCCCACTAATGTTTACACCCATTTTCTTTCTCCTTTTTATTTCTCACGAATAAGTGGCATAGACATACATCTAGGCCCACCCCTACCACGTGATAATTCCGCACTCGGCATTTCATATACTTCTAAACCAGCTTCCTTTAATATTGGATTTGTTATGTCATTACGATCATATACAATGATTTTTCCTGGTGCTATAC
>JAFVFM010000060.1 GCA_017475415.1 Solobacterium sp. | reverse complement strand
TAATCATTAGTGCGATAGTCTTATATGCAGGTATTACTTCCTTTGTGGAATCAATAAAAAAGATTATTGAACCAGAAATACCGAGTTATACTGCACCAACATTAATCATTGTCTTTGTGGGCGTTATTGCGAAAATAGTGTTAGGTCGTTATACCGAAGCAGTTGGAAAGAAAGTAGATAGCCATTCTTTGGTGGATTCAGGTAAAGATGCTTTAAATGATGCGGTATTATCCTTTTCCACTTTAATTGCTGCACTATTCTTTTTGTGGCAAAAGATATCCTTAGAAGCTTATTTAGGTGTAATTATTTCTATCTTTATCATCAAAAGTGGTGTAGAAATGCTTAAGGAAACCCTACAAAGAATACTAGGAGAAAGAGCAGATAGTGATTTAGCTAAAGCCATCAAAGCGACAACTTGTTCAATTGAAGGGGTAGAAGGGGCATATGACTTAGTATTACATGATTATGGACCTGAGAATACAGTAGGCTCTGTGCATGTAGAAGTAAGCGAAAAACTAAGTGCGAAAGAAATTGATTTGTTAGAGAGAAAGATAAAGGATAAAGTATTACAAGAACATTCTGTCTTTTTAGAAGCAATTAGTATTTATGCGCAAAATGAAGGTAATCCAGAAGTAATACGCATGCGTGATGAAGTGAAAGATATACTATTCAAACACCAAGGTGTTATACAAATGCATGGTTTTTATTTAAACCAAAAAGAAAAGACTATGCAGTTTGATGTGGTTGTAGACTTTGATTGTGATCGTCCTAAACAAAGATTTAATGAAGCGGTTGAGGCAGTAAAAAAACAATATCCAGAATATACAATTACTGCAGCATACGATAGGGATACAAGTGATTAAAATGAATAAGATAACGAAAGAACAAATCTTCAGTGGATTAATTCAATTTCTGTCTGTTGTGATGATTATTCTTGTGCCATTAATCTATTCAACAAAGAATGGTGCAAGTGAAATGGAACTATTGTTGGTCTATGCGTTTGCGATAGTTGCATTTCTTATCGCAACTTTTCTGCAAATTATGATTCACGAAGCTGGGCATTTGGTTTTTGGCTTAGCATCTGGTTATGGTTTTAATTCTTTCCGTATTGGTTCACTTATGTTGCAGAAGACTAATGAAGGATTGAAATGGAAAAGATTAAATATCGCTGGTACAGCAGGTCAATGTTTAATGACACCACCATCAACAGATGAAACATATCAATATCCTTATAAGCTATATCATCTAGGTGGCATTATGATGAATGGCATAGTTTCTCTTCCAGCCTTGCTGATAGCGTATATATTTAAGAATAATACGTATGTATTTACCTTCTTCTTTGCCTTAGCTATCTATGGAATAACTTTAATCTTAGTAAATGGTATTCCAATGAAAATAGGGCAGGTCGCCAATGATGGCTATAATGTCATTTCTTTAGGTAAAGAGAAAGCAGCGATGAGAGCTGTATGGACATCTTTATGGATAAATGCGTATTCTACAAATGGCATTCGATTAAAAGATATGCCAAAGGAATGGTTTGAACATATAGATGGGGATAGTCATAATTCTTTAGTTTTATCGCATCGTGTGCTAAAAGCGAATAGGGACTTTGACGCTCGCTTATATGCTAAAGCGAAAGAAGAAATCACTACTTTATTGGAGAATAAAGATTTAATTGGTTTATATCGTAACTTATTATTAATTGATTCTTTGACGATAGATCTAATGGAAAAGGGAAAAGAAGCAGATATTTCGGTGCTTGATGAGCCTTCTATGAAGGCTGTGTTGAAACAAATGAAGAACTATCCTGCCATATTACGCATGCAGTATGCATTAGCTAAGCTTTATGATGAAGATGAAGCTAAGGCAACAAAAATAAAAGAACAATTTGAAAAGATAAAACGTAGCTATCCTTCAGAGGGAGATATTGTTGCGGAAATAGAATTAATGGAAGATATAGAAAAAATGGGATGAGTCATCCCATTTTTATTAAGCCAAAGCCTCTTCGAATTGTGAATTATAGAGTTTTGCATAGAAGCCATTTTTAGAAAGCAATTCCTTATGCGTACCAACTTCAACAATATCGCCATGATCCATAACCATAATGATATCGGCATTCTTGATAGTGGAGAGGCGATGGGCAATAACGAAGCTTGTTCTACCTTTCATTAAGTTTTCCATACCTTTTTGAATGAGTATTTCTGTTCTTGTATCAACGGATGAAGTAGCTTCATCTAAGATAAGTACTTTAGGATCACTTAAGAAAGTACGGGCTATCGTTAATAATTGTTTTTGGCCTTGCGAAATGTTAGTCGATTCTTCATTGATGGCTGTTTGATAACCATCTTCTAGTGTACGAATGAAGTGGTCGACATAGGCATTATCTGCTGCCTGTATTACTTCTTGGTCGCTAGCCTGTGTATTACCATAACGTATATTTTCCATAATGGTATCGGAACGTAACCAAGCATCTTGTAATACCATGCCGAAACAATCTCTTAGATCATGTCTGGTTAAATCTTTGATATTGATGCCATCTACAGAAATGGAACCACTATTGATGTCATAGAAGCGCATAAGTAATTTTACAATAGTTGTTTTACCAGCTCCTGTTGGACCTACAATAGCGACTTGTGAACCAGCAGGTATATCCATAGAGAAGTTATGGATAATTGTCTTTTCTGGATCATAGCCAAAGACAACATTTTTGAAGGATACATTACCTTTGATATTTATGTTTCCTTCTTCATCGCGGATAGAAATTGGATGATTTGTATCCGGTACTTCTTCCTCTTCTTCTAAGAATTCGAATACTCTTTCTGCAGCAGCGGCTGTAGATTGAAGAATATTCATAATTTGTGCAGTTTGTGTAATTGGTTGATTGAAGTTACGTACATAAGTGATGAAGGCTTGGATATCCCCAATCGCTAAGCCTTTGTGTATTGCAAGATAGCCACCTAATACACAGACTCCAACATAGCCAACATTACCAATAAAACTAGTAATAGGCATCATGATACCACTAATGAATTGTGCTTTCCAAGCTGCAGTATATAAATCTTCATTATGCTTAGAGAAGATGGAAATGGATTTTTCTTCTCCATTGAAGGCTTTCATGACTAAGTGGCCACCATACATTTCTTCAATATGGCCATTTACTTTACCTAAGGTACTTTGTTGGGCTTTGAAATACTTTTGAGAATGCTTTACCACGAAGGCTGCAGCTAAACCAGAAAGCGGTACAACAATTAAAGCCATTAGGGTTAATTCCCAAGATATGGATAACATCATATAAAGTACACCAATGATGGTAATCAAACTGCTAAATACTTGTTGAACAGATTGATTCAATGATTGGGATACAGTATCTACGTCATTTGTAATACGGGATAATACTTCACCATGTGTTTGTTTATCAAAATAACGTAGTGGTAAACGATTAATTTTTGAAGAGATTTCTGAACGTAAATTATAGGTAATCTTTTGTGTTACACCAGCCATAATCCAACTTTCGAAATAGCGGAATAGACCAGACGCTACATAGATGACAACTAAGGTAAGTAAAATGGTTTGAATCTTATTGAAATCAATATTGCCATTTTGAGAATATTTCGCAACTAATCCTTCAGCTAATGTAGTAGTAGCTTGCCCTAATACTTTTGGCGCAATGATGGTTAAAACAGTAGCTATAGCTGAGAAAAGAATAATCATCGCTATTTGTAGATAGAAAGGCTTCATGTATTGGAATAATTTAACAATTGTTCCACGGAAGTTCTTCGCTTTATCACCAGCTACCATTCCTGGTCTACCACCCATGCCACCACGGTTTTGGTTTCTTTTTTCACTCATAGACCAAGTTCCTCCTCGCTTAATTGAGATAAAGCAATTTCTTTATAAACTGTACAATTCTCCATTAATTCATCATGTTTACCAATGCCTGTTATTCTACCTTTATCTAATACAATAATCTTATCGGCATTCTTAATGGTGCTAATGCGTTGGGCTACAATGAAGACAGTCGCCTTTGTTTTTTCAATCATTTGATTTAAAGCTTCTCTTAAGCGAGCATCTGTTTGGTAATCTAAAGCACTAAATGTATCATCAAAGATGTATACTTGGGCATTTTTTGTTAATGCTCTAGCAATGGAAAGTATTTGTTTTTGACCACCAGAAACATTGGTACCACCTTCAGCGATAGGTTCCTTTATGCCCTCAGGCATACGACTAACGAATTCTTTTGCTTGAGAGACTTCTAATGCATTATTGATGGTTTCTTCACTTGCATTTTCATCAGCATATTTTAAATTGGATTCAATCGTACCAGAGAAGAGGGTTCCCTTTTGAGGCACATAACCAATCTTGTCACGTAAATCTTTTTGGTGAATATCACGAATATCTACATCACCGAATTTAATTGAGCCATAACTTACATCAAAGAAACGTGGAATTAAATTGATTAATGTAGATTTACCACTACCCGTAGAACCAATAAAGGCAACAGTTTCACCAGGTTCAGCAGTGAAATTGATATCTTCTAAGACATTCATCTCAGCACCTGGATAACGGAAGCTAACATGTTTGAAGGTGATTGGTGTATTTTCTTCAGCTAGTTTCTTAGGCTCTTTTGGATCATGAATAACCGGTTCTGTTTCTAATACTTCAAATATACGTCCAGCACTTACACTAGAGCGAGGAATCATGATGAAGATCATCGCAACAATCATAAAGGACATGAGTACATGTGTTGCATATTGGATAAAGGCCATCATATCACCTATTTGCATCGTACCTAGATCTACTGAATGAGAACCTATCCAAATAATTAATATAGATACACCACTCATAATGAAGGTCATAATTGGCTGCATCATTCCCATTAACCTTTGTAGGAAGGTATTTAATTTTGTGATATCTGTATTGACTTCATCGAAACGCTTTTCTTCTGTTGCCTGATTATTGAAAGCACGTATTACTAACATGCCGGATAATTGTTCGCGTGTTACAAGATTTAAGCGGTCAACAAGTTGTTGGATGATTTTAAAGCGAGGCATCGTTAAGAAGAATTGGATGACCATAAAGAAGATCATAATGCCAACTGCCCAAGCTAAAATATAAGATAATTCAGGATAACGTAATACTTTTAATAAGGAAGTAAGACCCATCATAGGGGCAAATAATACAATACGTAATAACATATTGATTAAATTCTGTACTTGTTGAACATCATTTGTAGTTCTAGTGATTAATGATGCAGTAGAGAAGCGAGCAAATTCTTCATTAGAAAAGGATTCTACTTTTTTGAATAGATCATTACGCATATTTCTTGATGCACCAGTTGACGTGCGGCTAGCTAAATATGAAGAGGCAATAGCACATAAAGAACCAAGTAAGGCAATGCCTAACATAATAAAGCCTTCATTTAATATATAGCTATTTTGTAGCTTTACCATATCTTGACCTAAGGCTTGATATTCATTTTTTAACATCATAATCTGTGCAGAACGTAGATTATCTTCTGTATAATCCTTTGTGTTTTCATCTAATTGAGAAAGAATAGAGGAAGCGGAACTTGGATTACTTTCTAACATTGCATATACACTATCTTTATCAACAGGTAGCTGGTCACTTTCTAAAAGAGATACCATAAGAAATGGCTTTTCTAGAATGCTTTCTAGGTTTTCGTTTTCTACACTATTTTTGATATAAATATTTTCTGTTTCCAAAATAGGATAGGTAGACAAATATTGGCTATCTCCTTTGGATATTAAAGTGTAATTCTCTTCGAATGTTTTTTTCTGCTCTTCATCCATGAAGTAGGACATTTTTTGCATAGTATCTTCACGTAGAGCGGTTGGTATTGGGCTAGTAACGCCACTATATTGAATGCCATAAGTTACGATATTGGACATGTAATCTGGTAAGGCGAGTTCAAGTTGTACTTGCATAAATACAAGTGCAATAATCGCAATAACGGATAACCAATATGGCTTTAAATAACGTAGTGCTTTGCGCATACAGTCCCTCCTTTCTGCATAAACGTTGTTATATTACCACAGTAATATAAATATGTAAATGGTGTAATAAAAACATATTGCAAGCGTAATACAATTGTGATATAAAGGTTATTGTATATGTCAGAAAAAGAGAATGATAAGAAAATCGAAATAAGGGAAAAAGGGCTAGAGCTCTTTCGTAAACAAGGCTTTGATCGTGTTACCGTAAACGCTATAGCAGAAGCTGCAGGAATATCAAAGAATACCTTTTATTATTATTACAAAAGTAAGGAAGAAATCATTTTATCTGTCTTTCGCCCAGAAGAAAAATTAAGAGAAGAAGTCTTTCTAGAATTAATGCGCATACAAAGCCCTTACCAGCAACTCATGTATTTATATGAAGAGATGATTATCCGTTATGAAAAATTAGGTAAGGAAATTGTAAAAAAGGCAGTAATGATTAATTATGCGCAAAACTTTTCAGAAATAGATAGTAAAGAAAAGCATAAAATACCGCCTTTATATAAACTTACTTATGAAGTATATGAGCGTGCCCAAAAACAAGGTGAAATAAGAGATGACATTGAAATCGTTGAATTAATGAAAACATGTTTAGCTCTAATGTTAGGGGAATTACAAATTTGGGTTACTGCTCCTAAAAAGATGAATTTAAAAGAGAATTTCCTTAAAAAAATAGAATATGTAATTAAGAAATGACTTTATATGACAAAGATATTCGGGAACCACTATTCATATATCTAGAAGAAATGTATGGAAAAGTGCGCTTCATTGAAGAAAAACAAATAGGAAAAAATAGAGCAGATGCATTAATGGTATGCCAAACTGCTCTTTTTGGTATAGAAATCAAAAGTGATGCGGATAGCTATGTTCGATTAGCGAAACAAGTAAAAAGCTATGATGCTTATTTTGATTACAATATGGTAGTGGTTGGTACAAAGCACGCTCACCACATAGAAGAACATGTACCAAAATATTGGGGAATCATTACTGTTGAATTGGAAAATGACAAAGTGGATTTTTATTGTATGCGTAAAACACAAAAGAATCCTAAAAGCAAAATGAAAAATAAGATTAAACTATTATGGCGTAGAGAACTAGCGCATATATTAAAAAGAAATAAACTTCCTGCCTACAAACAGAAGTCAAAGAAATTTGTACAAGAAAAGCTTATCGAAAAGCTGGATGAGGAAGTATTACATCAAGAAATATCATTAGAATTATTTGAACGTGATTACAATACTATTGAAGAAGAAATTGAAGAATTCCGCAAAAAGAAATAGGGAATTCTCTTTTTTTTGTCTATCTAATTAGTATAGGAGGATTATGATATGAGTCAGAATAATGAAAAAAGATTTATTGAGGTATTTTGTAGGTGGATGGTATTTTATCCAAAAGACTTCGAGGAGAATATTAACGATCATCCGGAGCATTTTGGGACATTTCTATCTTTAGTTTTGGATGCATATATCGAAAAGGCCTGGTTAATTGAAAGACATGGAGATACATTTGAAATTGAATACATAATTGAAGAAGGCGATGAAAAAAGATTACTTACATTGAATCTGGTGAATATCTTTCCACCAAATATTCATTAAAAAAGCGGCTTATGCCGCCATTATAGATATTATTCGCCTTCTTTTTTGAACAGGTCTTTTGCTTTATTAAAGAGATTTTCTGCGCCTTCTTTGATGTCGCCACCAATTCTCTTTAAATCTTCGCCATCGAATTTGCCATCTTCACCTAATAGGCTATCTTTAATATCATTACCTACACGCTTTAGATCATCCATATCTAATTTTCCATCTTCACCTACAAGTGAATCTTTAGCCTTAGTTGCTAGATCCTTTGCGCCATCAAGTGCCTTTGTGCCGATGTCTTTTGCGCTATCTAATGCTTTAGCACCTAAGTCCTTTGCACTATCTAATGCTTCAGC
>JAFVFM010000059.1 GCA_017475415.1 Solobacterium sp. | reverse complement strand
GCTGATCCATAATATTTTTGAATCTACATCACTTTCATTTTTTAAACAATATGTTTCGTTTCCCTTTAAATAGAAACATTCACCTTTTTTTATTACATCTCTTTTCTGTGCTTGTGTTCTTTCAATCACAATTGTGCCTGCTAATACATAGCCAAATTCTTCCCCATGATGAGGTTTTACTATTTGTGAAGAACATTGTTTATGAATTTCCAATATAATTGGTTCCATTTCATTCTTTTGCGCATTTGGCACAATCCAATGAATAATACGATCTTCTTGTTCATCCACAAAGGCATCTGCTTTTGTGAAGGCAACCTGCTCATCCTTCTCTTCTTTAAAGAAAGTAGACATATCCACACCTAATGCACTAACGATATCTTCTAAAGTCTGTAAGGAAGGAGAAGTAAGATTTCTTTCTAATTGTGATAGGAAACCTTTTGTTAATTCTGTTCTTGATGCTAAGTCATCCAAGGACAGATTATTCTTCGTTCTTAGTTGTTTAATACGCTTACCTACATCGTACAATTCTCCCACCTCCTATGTTTAATAATAGTAAACAATTCGTTAATAATTGTTAAACAGTAATAATTATATAAAACCTACATAAAATTGCAATAGAAATATGATGATTTTATAAAAAAAACTAGCACTAGCTAGCCTTTTCTTATTCATTTGTTTCGTTTATCTCTAACCTTTTAGCTGCAGCTTCATCCAATAAGATTGTTACATCCTCATGTTTCCGCAAGATAGAAGCAGGACAATCTATATTTATTTCCCCTCTTATCATTGCATATACAGCATCTGCCTTATTTTCACCAGTCGCAATAAGAACGATTTTCTTTGCCCTCATGATACTCTCTAAACCTTGCGTTATGGCATGTGTTGGTACTAAGTGAATATTATCATCAAAGAAGCGTGCATTATCTTTGCGAGTTTGTCCTTCAAGTTTTACTACATGCGTTAGTGAATCAAAAGGTGTTCCTGGTTCATTGAAGGCAATATGCCCGTCACTACCAATACCTAAGATTTGTACATCAATTTCATATTGTTTTAATTCTTCTTCATATCGCAAGCATTCTTCTTCTATTCCTTCTTTGTTTTCTCCAAAAGGAATATGTGTATTTTCTTCTTTGATATCAATACCATCAAACAGATTTTCATGCATGAAACTATAATAGCTTTGTTCATGCTTTTGTGGTAAACCAATATATTCATCTAAATTAAAAGTAATTACACTTTGATAACTTGTTCCATTACGATGATGATCCGCTATCATTTTCTTATATAAGCCAACTGGGCTAGAACCAGTAGCCAAACCAAGTATAGGCCTATCCTTTTGTAAAACCTCTTTTACAAGTTTAAATGCCTCTCTACTTACTTCTTCATAATTCTTACAAATGATGATTTTCATATGTGCCTCCCCTTAAAAAATAGTGATGCTGTATTCACAGTGAAATACTTCACCTTTCTTTAGTATTATTGTACTATCTCTTTTCTCATATGGACGAACAATATCATCGAAATCTCTATGAGAATGCCAAGGTTATATGCATACAAATGGTGCATTCTTTGACCAAAAAGCTAACCATGGATAATGTTTAAAAGCAACCTTCACGCCATGCTTACCATTGGTTAAACAAACTTCTTCGCTTGTTGGATGATCAAAAATAATCGTATCCAATAAGGCTTCACGATTTAATTCCATCCTTCTTCCCTCTTTTAAAGAGACTGGACTATTCTTTTCTTCATCAGAAAAAACCAGTTCATAATCAAAGAAATCTTCTCCTTCAATTAATGGACAATTAAAGGCTGGATGTAAACCAAAATGAAATGGCATATCTCTTTCATTTGTATTATGTATATCATATTGAATCGTTAAGCATTTCCCTTTTAAATGATATTCAATTCCTAATAGAAAAGAGAATGGATATTCTTTTTGTGTTTCTTTATTATCTTTTAATTCAAAGCGTAAAAGATCCTTCCCTTGTTTCACACATTGAAACATAGAACGCCTCGCAAAACCATGTTGTGTGGTTTTATATTCCATACCATCTATATGCAATATGCCATCACAGGTAACCCCAACCATAGGAAACAAAGTTGGATTCCTTCCCACCCAATAAGTAGGATTCCCTTGCCACATATACTCAATGCCTGTATCCTTTGCATAAAAATGATGAATTTCAGATGCATATTCGTCGACTTCGACTACTACATCCTCATTTTCTAAACGGTAAAGTGCCATATTTCTATCCTCCATATCCTAGAATAAGTATAAAACACGAATTCCCGTTGGCGAAAGATAAAGAAATGAGTAAACTAAATTTAGG
>JAFVFM010000058.1 GCA_017475415.1 Solobacterium sp. | reverse complement strand
AAGAAATCTCTTCTTTCGTTAATCCTGCACCCTCGTTACTTAAATTAATTCCTATTGCATAATGCATATCACCTGAAGAAAAATACATTAGATTAGCTTTTTCTCCATCACCTTCACAGGTAATCGCTAAGCCTTTATTATTCATCTGCCAAGTCTTAGAATAAACAGTATAATCGCCACTTAATTCTTTACCCTCGCTCGTATTGGATTTACGGACAAACAGAAATTGATTTTCATCACTATAATCTGCTTCTATTACACCTTCCATTGCGAGATATTGATTTAATTGAAAACCCTTAGGTAAAGCTTCTTCAATAGGCGGATCGAATTCCACTTTGGAAAAACGAATTGCCTCTTCTATATCAGTAAAGCTCTGCCAAGGATTACTTAACCCCACCATTTCTTCCTTCACAAAAACAATATCCTCCATCTCAGCTTTTTCATCATGCCAAATGAGTTGGCTCTTCCCAATCTCAAAATATCCTTCGCCATTTTCATAGCTACTCTTTTCTTCATATTCCGTTTCACTTGTATATTCACGCTGGTTATATTGACCATTTTGATAAATGAGTTGTTCGTTTTCTTTCTCATAACTCACTTGCATATTCCACTGCGATACTAAGCTTGAACTATGTTCTAAGTGGATTTCTACATTCCCTTCCTCCCCGTTAAGAGTAAGTTTTAATTGTCCTCCTGTTGAAGATTCACCATAATATGTTCCAAATACTTCTTCTGGTATTGCTACAACTGATTCTTCTGCTTTTTCTTCCCTACCTGCAGTAGTATCATTCGTATTCATTTCTACTTCCTTTTGGTCTTCTTTTTTATTCTCTTCTTGAATACCTGTTGTATTGCATGAAGTTAGTATGAGTAAGCTTGTTAATAAATAGATATTCTTCTTTTTCATCATGCGCCTCCTTAAATATTATAGCCTTTATTTTATCCATTGTATTCATCCTACCCCATATGGTGCAAACATCCACTATTTTGTTATACTTAATTTGGCTATTTTGAAACATGTTAAACAAATTAGAGAGAACACTTAAAATATTACTCATATTGAATCTATTTATGGTAGCTTTTGTTATAGTTGCCTTTTATCTGCTTGCTACAAATTCCATTATCTTTTTTGATGAAGCAATTACCTTTAAGAATGCCCACTCATTAAGTTTCCCTATCCATAAAGAAGAATTAGAAAAATTAGATTATTTCCAACATTTAGAAAAAGCAGACTTTCGTAAAAGTATAGATTATAAAGAAATAGCTAATTGGGCGAAAAAGCATCCTAACATTGATGTTTTATATACAGTACCTTTACCAGATAATATTACTTTTACAGATGGTGTTCTCAATTTAAAACAATTAACCAAAAGCGAAACCTTCATTGCAAAAGAAGAATATATAGACTATCTAGAAAATATAGAAATTATACAAATCAACGTAGATCATTGGAGCCCTTCCGATATAATGCTTTTCCAAGAAAAAAATGATGCATATACCGTAGATTATGATTTATCTTTCACCAACACAAAAGTCGAACCTACCGCTCAATCGATTGATGTATCGCAGTTTACAGATGAAGATTTCCTTTATTTAGAAGAATGCTTACCCTTATTAACCAATCTCAAACAAATCAACTTTGGTAAAGAAAATGGACACATGCGTTTAGACTTCGTTTCTTCATTTCACAAAACTCATCCTAGTTTAGAACTTAGTTATTCCTTTTCTGCTTTCGGAAAAGAAATAGACTTTTTTCAAGAAAGCTTAGACTTTAGTAATACATCTATGCAAGATGATCATGAAGTAAGAGAGCTATTAAACGCAATGCCAAATGTAAATTATCTCGATATGGATTCTTGTAGTTTAGATGATGAAATGATGGCCAATCTTCGTGATAGCTATCCGCATATTGAAGTGATATGGCGCATTTGGTTTGGTACGAGCTATTCCGTTCGTACAGATGCAACTAAAATTCTTGCTAGCGCTCCTTATTTAGGTGGTGAACTTACGGTAGAGAATACACAAAGTCTGAAATATTGCACCAAGGTAAAATATTTAGATATTGGACATAATCAATATCTTCATGATGTATCCTTTGTTTCCTATATGCCTGATTTAGAAGTATTAATCATTATGTGGGGAAATATACAAGATATTACGCCACTAAAAAACTGCCCACATTTAGAATTCTTAGAAATCTTCACGAATGATATTACGGATCTATCACCATTAGCGAATCTAAAGGAATTGAAACATTTAAATCTTTGTTGGAATCCTCGTTTAAGCAATTTACAACCAATCTATTCCTTAACGCAATTAGAACGATTATGGATAGGTATACATACATCCATTCCTGCTTATCAAATTGATGAATTCCAAGCTTTAGCACCAAATTGCATAATTAATCGTACCTGCTCAGATCCACATACAAATTGGCGTTGGGGAAATCCACGCTATGAGTTATTAAAAGAACAACTAGGTTATACTGATTTAGATTATCAACTATATTACAATGATCCACTTTACAAAGAACCAGAATAATCTACTTGCAATAAAGAAGTGATTATCTTTAAAATAGAACTAATCAAAGGAGAATAAATATGAAATGTCCATATTGTGGTAAAGATGTTAAAGAAGATGCCTTATTCTGCGGTTCTTGCGGAAAAGAACTCGTCGAAATAAAAACGGCTACTGATGTCGCAAAAGAAGCAAATAAATTAGAAATAGAAAGTGAATCAAAACCAAATTCCATTTCTTTAGAAATGCCAAAGAATATTGATTTAGAAATGTCTAAATTAGAAAGTGAATTAGACAATCAAGAAGATGATTTACAATCCCTTTTGAGTCAAAATACAACAACCGGTACGCATACCTATGGTAATGCGCAAGCACAAACGGTAATTCATCAAGCGCATAAACCTGAAAGTGACGGTCCTATTTTAGTAGGTGCTTCTACAAAAACTGAAGAATTGATTGAACAAAAACGCCAAGAAAAAGCAGAACGTGATGCGCGTATTGCCGCAAGAAATGAAGAATTAGAACGTGAGCTTGCCTCAAAAAGAAAACCAATTCAACAGAATACCGAAGATATCGTTCAAAAAGATGATCGTTTGTTCTCGATGCTAAGTTACTTTACACCTTTAGCGTGGATCCTGATTTATTTCTTTAGACGAGAAGGTTCATCACAATTTTTCAAAAGAAAAATGAATGATTCTTTGATTACTCATATTCTATTCTTACTCGGTAGACTTCCATTAGTAGGCATCTTATTTACTATTGCTGCTATATTCTTTTGGGTAATGGGAGTATACAATCTCTTTATCAATAAAGATGTAAAACTACCGGTCATTGATGATATTAAAATTGTAAAATAAAGCCTATCATTCGATAGGTTTTTTTCATAACATCAATAAGATATACAGCCAATGTGCTACTATTCCAGCACATAAACCTCCAATAGTATGACTCAAAATAGCCTTTCCAATTAATGACTTACAATTTAAGCTATCCATCATAGAAGCATGTGTACTTAAATAGCCACTCCAACACATACATATTGCCGTAAATACAGCGATATCATTAGCTTGAATAAGGCCCTTTGATAAAAGACTAGAAGTAATACTTAAGGCAGCACCAGCCGAACCTAATGCAGTAACGGGTACACCAATCGCTTCAGGTGAAGAAAAACCAAATAAAGGTTGTAAAATAAAATCAATTTTTTGCGCTAATATAGGAATCAAACGATTTCCTTCATATGCAGCTCCTGTATACTCCCCGCTTTCTGCAGGACCATTAATCAGCATTAATACAATCGTACAAATGATTAATACACCAGGAATAATATTTAAGCCTAACTTTACCCCACTATGACCACCATCCAATAAAGATGACATTAAACGACTTCCTATTCCTCCGGTACGTATAGGCCTCATTCCTTTAGGAATAGATGTGCTTTGTGCATCAAGATCATCTACATTTTCTTCCGTACCATAATAGGCTTTGGTAAATGCCAACATCACCCTTGTACTTATCACACTACCAATAAGTGCCCCTACTAGCCCAGATAAAACAGGTTTTGTCAAAGAGGTACCAATCATAGGTGAAAGGCTATACATAAATGTGCATACAATTAACCCCATTCCAAAAGCAGTGCCTAGGTTAGTAATCGCTGGTAATTGATATTTTTTAAAATAGCGTCTGAACCGATGATCTTCTGCTAAGGTAAGTATAGCAGGGTTATCGGATAAGAAAGTTGTTACTACCCCTAATGCAGCTACCCCGGGTAATCCAAATATTGGTTTCATTAAAGGTTGTAATAAACGATTAATAAGTGCAACAAAACCAAACTCAGAAAGCACAGCGGAAATCGCCCCCATAATAACGCAAACAGCTGTAATATATAAAACTGTATCAATCAATAATCGATACGCTGTATTCATCATTGTATTAATGGTATTGGCTAAACCCATTTGTAATACAAACACCAAAAAAAATGCGACAAAAAAAAGTGGAAACAAATATGTTTCTAATCCCAATTCTTTTTTCAATGATACTTCACTACTATCTTGATTTTCTAAAATCCTATCCTCTTTTTCTACTTCCATTATACGTTATAAAGAAAAAAGAGTTTAGAGATATTTCATCAAGAAAACTCTAAACTCATTTTTTTAATATCCAAATAAGGTTTCCGGTGCAATTCGACAAGGTGCCCCATTGCCAGCTTCACATCGTGAGTTATAACCTGTATAACCCCACCCTGTTCCAAAGGCACAATCACCATTCCATGTTTGTGCATAATTTTCAAAATTAGAACCATCACCAAGATAGAATATTTCCACATGGCAGTGTGGACCTGTACTATTACCTGATGAACCAACTGCACCTACTTGTGTTCCATTCGATACAATTGTTCCAGCCGGAATTGGGGAATCAAGCATCATGTGGGCCATTTGTACACCATATAGACTACCATTCACCACAACAAGTAAATAGATTTGGTTACCGCCACCATAGGCACCACCTGCCCCCGTACACCAGTTACCTAAGGCACCATATGTAGCACAACCATTTACTGAGTTAATGACAACACCATTAGCTGGTGCGTAAATTGGTGAACCAGCTGGAGCCGCAAAATCATATCCTAAATGTAAACCACCACCCGGATAAAACCAAGTTCCCGCACTACGAATCGCATTTGGCACTGGGTTAGTCCAACCACCAGATGCTGTAGCTGCTACTGGAATGGCTTGTAATAAACCAGCTGCTGCAATTTCACGCATCGCCGCATTCTTCGCTTCAATATTCGCCGCAATAGCTGCATATTGTGCTTGTAATTCAGCTTCTTGACGTAAGATTTCATCTTCGATTACTTGCATTTGATATTGCATCGCAATCATATTGCCTTGTTCATTCGTTAAGGCTTGCTTTTGAATTGCTTGTTCATTTTGAATGCCTTCCAATTCAGATTTTTGGGCTACCATTTCTGCTTGAACAGCTTGCATTTGTCCACGCACAACTTCCATTTCTGATTGGATAGCTTTCATTTCTTCTTCTACTACAACGAGTTCTTCTTTTTGTTGGTTAAGTTTATCTTTTAACTTAAACATATCTTGTAATGTTTTATTATCAAACTCAGATATGCTATTTAAGCCATTTGCGATACGCATGAAATCTTCTAAACTACTTGCACCAGTTAAGATTTCTAGATATTTATTAATACGCATAGTAGATTGCGAAATAATCAAACGTTCTGCTACTTTTTCATTTAAATCATCAATATCTTCTTCTGTATCTTTGATTTCTTCTTGTTTTGCCTCAATTTCTACGTGCTTAGCATCTATCTGCAATTGCACTTCATCAATTTCCAATTGCTTTGCATCAATCTCAACTTGTTTATTATTGATTTCTACTTGTTTATTATCAATTCTTCCTTGTGTTTCATTGATTTCTACTTGTTTAGCATCAATCTCCACTTGCTTATCATCAATTTGTACTTGATATTTATTGATTTCATTTGCGTAATATTCTAAGTTTGATGCAATTTCAGCACGCTTTGAATCAATTTCTGTAAGTTGTACTCCCAAATCATCATTCTGCGATTGAAGATATTTT
>JAFVFM010000057.1 GCA_017475415.1 Solobacterium sp. | reverse complement strand
TTACCTTGCATATTATCTTTAAGAATGCGGCCATCCTTAGCTTCAAATAGAATATTTTCATCTTCTGTTTCTGTTATAGAAAGAATATTTTCTTTTAGAATATCCTCTTTCATTTCTAATGTATGAATTAATGAGAATACTTCACAGCCTTCTTCTTGATCGATAAAGGAAACCACCATATAAACAACATCTTTATCACTACCTAAGCAATATAATTTTGTAGGATATTCTTTCTTTGTGCGAATAAGGAATTCTTTATTTCCTTCATCAAAGTCACAAACATATACCGTTGTACCCTTTTCTTTTTCTACAAATAAATAATATTGTTCACCTACATGTTCAATTTGTATATGCTTAGCCCCTTCAAGTAAACTATCTTCTACATGGATATAGCCTTCATCTACCCAATCCATAAAGAAATTTTTAGAGCTATAGCTAAGTATTCTAGGTTGCTTTTCTTCATCATACGCAAAAGCGAATAAACGATATGTATCTCCAACATATACAACTTTACAAGAAACAATTTCCTTGCCTTCTTCGAAAAGGAATAGAGGCTTATTCCCTTTAACTACCTTATCGTTTTTGCCAATGCGGGATAATAGTTGATGATATTCATTCCTTCCACTAAAGGTTTCTCTTTTTCCTACATAAGCATAATAAATTTTGCCATCTTCTTTTAATACACTTCCCCCAACTACACCATGGCTATCCCATAGGGTATCTAAAGAAAGAATATTCTCTTTTTCTTCATAATCTATACCATTTTTGGTAATGAGTTCATGCAATGAACCATCTTTACTAGAACTATAAAGAATATGCCAATATGGTTCATCATAATAAGACATCTTGATTTGAATTGGTTTTTCTGTTGTGAAATGGAAGTTTTGACGTCCTTCTTTTGTCTTAATGTTTTCCATTGTTCCTCCTATTCTATTTAGATGATATTGAATACAATGTTGTTGAACTTCTCCCCCTCTTACTATCGGTTTAGACAGTATTGAATCATAATTGATTGCATTTGGGAAATATTCTGCTTCTATACAAAACGAAGCTCTACCATCATATATCTTTCCTTTTTTCCCTTCTTCCTTTTGGAAATTAGCGGTATAAAAATGGAAACCAGGATAATCGCTATCTACTTCTAAAGATAGCTTTTTTCCTTTTACTATCGCCATTTTTCTTAGGCCTTCACCATCTACTACAAAGTGATGGTCATATCCGCCGCATAAAAGAATTTGTTCATTTTGGCTTTCTAAGCCCTCTCTTATTTTTCTTTCCTTACGGAAATCAAAAATCGATTGATCTACATATACAATATCCTCTAAAGCCAAGGCATTTTCATCATTTGGCGCATAATACTCGGCATAACTTTGTATGACTTGATTTACTATATCTCCTTCACCATCGAGATTAAAATATGCATGATTTGTATAAGCGAATAAAGTATCTTGATCACTAACTGCTCTTGTTTCAATTTGTATGCCATCGTGTAGTAAACGATAACATATTTCGACATTCAAATTACCTGGATAACCTTCTTCTAAATCAAAGCTTTCATAGACAAAAGTTATCGCATCTTCCTCTTCTCTAACCCCAAAAATCTTTGTATGAAAACCATTCTTACCTCCATGAAGTGAGTTTTCTCGATCATTACGATATAAGAAGTATTCTTCGCCATTTAAAGTAAATTGCCCCTTTGCGATACGGTTAGCTACTCTACCTATAGAAGCACCCATATAAAAAGGCTGTTTGCGATAAGCTTCTACATTGTCATAGCCTAATAGAACATCTATGCCACTGCTTTTTTCTATCAGCGAAACCAGGGTTGCACCATAATTGCTTACTTCAGCGATAATGTTTTCATTTTCTAAATGGTAAAGGAATACTTCTTGTTCATTAACTTTACCAAAAGATTGTTTTTGTATCTGTTTCATTAAGTCTATTTTCTAACAAAATACTCTTTTTGAAAAGGTAAAAGAAAAAGAAAAAAAAGTTATAGACAAAGATTACATCTTTCGCTAGAATACTGCTTAAAAGGGAGGCAAATCATGAAACTAATTTACGATGTTGAAGCAAAGCCTGTTTTCAAAAAAAGACTTGTCTTTGCATTCCAACAAGTATTAGCGATCATGGCTGCTACTATCGCCGTTCCGCTGATTGTCAAAAACGGAATGAGTACTAGTGCCGCTTTATTCGGCGCTGGTGTTGGTACCCTTGTCTATATCGCATTTACTCACAAGAAGAGCCCTGTATTTCTGGGCTCTTCTTTTGCGTTTATAGGCTCTATGGTATCGGCTTTTTCAACTGCAGCTTCTGTATCGCTTGGCTATGTTGGCTTAATCCTAGGTGCTTTTTTCGCAGGACTTGTATATGTATTATTCGCAATACTTATTCGTTTTCTTGGAACGAAGTGGGTTAGCACTTTATTACCACCAGTGGTAATTGGGCCTACTGTTGCCATTATCGGTTTAAGTTTAGCTGCTAATGCAGTAAATGACTTACAAACCACTAACTTAACACAAGTACATAGTCAATGGGCCATTTTATGTGGCGTTGTTACTCTAATTGCAACTATGTTAGCTAGTACAAATGGTAATCGAACCTTACGCCTTATTCCTTTCATTATCGGCATTACTGTAGGGTATATCTTCGCAATGATTCTAACCTTTATTGGCCTATCGACAGGAATTGAAACTATGCAAATTATCAATTTCCAACCTTTAATGGATTTATTCAAAGATGGCATACAATTCTCATCTTTTTTCGCTATGCCTAGCTTCACCTTCTTAGAAGCAGCAAAAGGCTTAAAGGATTTGGATTTTGCGTATACAGCTTCTATTTTTGTAGCCTACGTACCTGTAGCCTTAGTTGTATTTGCGGAACATATAGCCGATCATAAAAACATTTCTTCCATTATTGAAAGAGATTTATTAAAAGATCCTGGTTTAGATAAAACATTATTAGGTGATGGAGTAGGCTCCATGGTTGGCGCCTTCTTTGGAGGTTGTGCAAATACTACCTATGGTGAATCCGTAGCCTGCGTTGCCTTAAGTAAAAACGCTAGTGTATCGACTATCTTATTAGCCGCTATAGAATGTATTTTCATTAGTTTCTTACATCCTTTTGTGGCACTTTTATCCACCATCCCTTCTTGTGTTATGGGTGGTGTATGTATGGCTTTATATGGCTTTATTGCAGTATCCGGTCTAAAAATGCTAAAGAATGTTGATTTAGATGTGGATCATAATCTCTATGTTGTTTCCGCTATCCTAATCGCTGGTATCGGTGGCTTGAGCTTAAATTTTGGTAATTTGAATTTAACTAGTGTAGCTTGTGCTATGTTATTGGGTATCTTAGTCAATCGCATCCTAAAATATAGGGCTGCAGTAAAATAAGAAATATATTCAAGATAAAGAAACTATGCTAGAATAATAGCGCTTATCAATGACGGAGATAGGAAATATAGAAGTAGCATACAGCGAGTCTTGGATGGTGTAAGCAAGATATGCAAGACTATATTTCGACAAAGACTCTAGAGAAAGGCCGTATATCTACGATATAGATAATTGAGGCAGTTTCGACTGTGAATTAGGGTGGTACCACGAGGCTCTCGTCCCTATGGGTGAGAGCTTTTATTTGTATAAGGAGGAATTATGGCAGAACAAAAGCTAAATGATCAAGAACTAGTTAGACGTGAAAAGATGAACGCTTTGAAAGAAAAAGGCATAGATCCCTTTGGACATGCCTTCAAAAGAACACATACTTCAAAACAATTAATTGATTTATTCGCCGATAAAACAAGTGAAGAATTAGAAGCGAATCCTACTGAAGCAATTATTGCAGGTAGAATCATGTCTAAGCGCCGTATGGGTAAGATTGGCTTTATGCATTTATCCGATAAAGATGGCAAGATTCAAGTTGTTGTAAAAAAGCAAGTACTTGGTGAAGAAGTATATGAATTATTTAAATCATCTGATGTAGGTGACTTTATTGGTGTAAAAGGAAATGTAATCAAAACACAGGCTGGTGAATTATCTGTAGAAGTGCAGGAATATACTCACTTATCTAAGTCTTTACGCCCACTGCCTGAAAAGTTCCATGGCTTAACCGATATAGAAGAGCGTTATAGAAGAAGATATGTAGACCTCATCATGAATGATGATTCAAAGAAGGTAGCCTTCTTAAGACCACAAATCATTTCTTGTATACGTCATTATATGGAAAAGGAAGGCTTTACCGAAGTAGAAACACCAATACTTTCTACTTTATTAACTGGTGCTAGTGCACGCCCTTTCGTCACACACCACAATACACAAGATCTCGATATGTATTTACGTATCGCACTAGAATTACCATTAAAGAGATTATTAGTTGGTGGTATGGAAGCAGTCTATGAAATCGGTAGAGTATTCCGTAATGAAGGAATGGATACAAACCACAATCCTGAATTCACTTTAATGGAAGCCTATCTAGCCTTCTCTGATTTACAAGGTATGATGGATTTAACAGAAGGTATGTATAAAACCATTGCCAAAGAAGTAACTAAAAAGATGACTTACCAATATAATGGGTATGAAATTAATTTAGATGGAGAATGGGCTAGAGTATCCATGACAGATGCCATTAAAGAAAAAACCGGCATCGACTTCAAAGCAATTGATTCACTAGATGAATGTTTAGCTTTAGCTAAGGAACACAATATCGAACTTG
>JAFVFM010000010.1 GCA_017475415.1 Solobacterium sp. | reverse complement strand
TGTTACATGTAAGGCAATTTCATCAAAGAAAGTCAATAATGCAGGTATCTTATCACTCACCACTTCCGTTGGATGGTAATGCCCATTATCCATTAATGGAATACATTTATCTTTATTGAAAGCTGCATAACTTAAGGCAAATTCCGCAGAACCTGCTGTATAGGCTTCTACACCAATACCGAATACCTTCGATTCAATACAAGGCTTTACTTTATTAAAATCATATTCTTCTTTTAAAATTTCATCGATACTTTCTTTATATCTAACTCTAGGCCCTTTGCGATCACCAGGTATATCCTTAAAACCATCGCCTGTCCAGATATTCATGACACACTTTTCCCCTAATTCTTCAGCCAAGTAATTTGAAATTCGAATAGAAGCTTTGCCATGTTCTATCCAAAACTTTCTTGTTTCCTCATTTGCGGAACTTAACGTTAATGGATCACATTTTTCATGTGAAAAGAATGTTGGATTAAAGTCACAACCAAGTCCTCTTTCTTTACAAAAATCTACCCACTTTTGGAAATGCTTTGGTTCTAATTTATCTCTATCTACCCATTCTCCATCTTCAAAGATTGCATAGCTTGCATGCAAATTCATCTTTGGTTTACCTGGAATAAGCTTTAATACTTCATCTAAATCCTTCATTAATTCTTCAGGATTACTAGCACGGCCTAAATAATTACCTGTTGTTTGTATACCACCTGTTAATGGCTTATTTGGGTCCGTATCAAAACCTCTTACATCATCCCCCTGCCAACAGTGCAAGGAAACAGAAATATTCTTTAATGTTTCAATAGCCTGATCTGTATCTACTCCTAATTCACTATATCTTTCTTTCGCATATGTATATCTTTCTTCTATATTCATGGCTTTCAACCTCCTATTATTCTATTTTTATTCTAATCATGTAAGCGCTTTAATTTTATGACATCATTTAAATAAAAAACTGTCCTTTCTTGCACAAAATAGTAAAATAGGTATATGCATGAAAAGTTATTAAAAAAACTCAGTGAAATCACTGATGAAGAGCGACAAATACTCAAAGGAAAAGATAGTGTGGATCGCGAGCTTTATTATAGTGATAAAAAGAAAGATGAAATTGATTCTTCTATCGTATTAAAAAAGGGAAAAATGATGGATATACGCCCTCATACTCGCTTTATTCATTTTCCTAAACACACGCATAATTATGTAGAAATCATTTATATGGCCAAAGGAGAAACAACACATTTCATTGATGAAGAAAAGATTATCCTAAAAGAAGGTGATTTGCTCTTTTTAAACCAACATGCTATACAAGAAATACTACCAGCAGGTAAAGATGATATAGCGATTAATTTTATTATTCTACCAGAATTCTTCAATGTAGCCTTTCAAATGATTAGCGCCGAACAAAGCGCATTAAGAGATTTTATTATCAGTTGCCTTACCACAAAGAATTCCCAATCAAACTATATTTATTTCCATGTAAATCATGTAGTTCCAATTGAAAATCTATTAGAAAATCTCATTTGGAATCTTCTTGAAGATGAACCA
>JAFVFM010000056.1 GCA_017475415.1 Solobacterium sp. | reverse complement strand
TCCTAATAAATTTAGTGATTTGGTTATTCTTTCAGGCTTGTCGCATGGTACAGATGTTTGGGCTGGTAATGCACAAGAATTAGTGCGTCAAGGTAAATCGATTTCCGAAGTAATTGGATGTCGTGATGATATTATGACTTACTTAATGGATATGGGCTTGGAACCTAAGGAATCCTTTGTGATTATGGAAGGTGTGCGTAAGGGTAAAGGTTTAACAGAAGATCAAGAAAAGATAATGCGTGCACATAATGTACCAGATTGGTATATACAATCTGCTAAGAAGATTAAATATATGTTCCCTAAAGCTCACGCTGTAGCCTATGTAACAATGGCTGTGCGTTTGGCTTGGTATAAGGTACATGAACCATTAACTTTCTATATTCAATATTTATCTTTACGTTGTACTTCTTATGAAATTGAAACGATGACTAAGGGCTTAGAAGCAGTTCAATATCGAATGAATGATATTTATTCACGTTTGAGTAAATTTGAAACAAAGAATACAGTTTCCAATAAAGAAGCGAATCTATTTGATACCTTAGAAATCTGTGAAGAATTATATGCGCGTGGATATAAAATTAATAATGTAGATTTATATAAATCTAAGGCAACGATATTCTCTGTAGATCCTGATGATGATAAGGCTTTAATACCACCATTTATTGTGGTAGATAAATTAGGAGAAAGTGTTGCAACTTCCATTGAAGAAGAGAGGGAAAAGGGTGAATTCATTTCTCAAGATGATTTATTGAAACGCACGAAATTATCTTCATCCTTACTTGCAGAACTAAAACGTTTAGGTTCCTTAGGTAATTTACCTGAATCGAATCAAATCTCTTTATTTGATTGACAACAAATTCAGAAACTTGTATAACATTAATGAAATGCATTGATAAGGATATGGCAATTCTAGTTTGATGTAGAGAGCTTAGTGGATGGTGAAAATTAAGCGAAGAACTATTCTTGTTACTCCCTTTGAGCAGTACCCGAAAGGGATTACCGTATACTGTCGTTACCAGTAAATAAGAGTCCATATTTTCAATATGGGAATTAAGGTGGTACCGCGCAATTAGCGTCCTTTTGATAGGACGTTTTTATTTTTTAAAGGAGGCATATATGATTGATTTTAAAGAAAACGAAGCACTAGATACATTAAATCACAGTTGTGCACATTTAATGGCGCAAGCCATAAAGCATCTTTACCCACATGCGAAATTCTGGGTAGGACCTGTTGTTTCGGAAGGTTTTTATTATGACATTGATTTAGGTGATGATGTTATTCGTGATGAAGACTTACCAAAAATCGAAAAGGAAATGAAGAAATGTGCTAAGGATAATAAACGTATTGTACGCGAAGAAATCAGTAAAGAAGAAGCACTAGAGCGCTTTAAAGATGATGAATATAAAGTGGATTTGATATCCCGCATGGATGAAAATGAAGTAGTTATTTCTTGTTATACACAAGGGGACTTTACTGATTTATGCCGTGGCCCTCATGTTGAAAGCACAAAGTTATGTAAGAATTTTAAATTATTAAAACATTCTGGTGCGTATTGGAAGGGTGATAAAAATAATAAAGTATTACAACGTATTTATGGTGTATGCTTCCCAACAGCAGAAGAATTAGAAGCACATTTACAGGAATTAGAAGAAGCAAAACAAAGAGATCATCGTAAATTAGGTAAAGATTTAAAGATGTTTATGTTTTCAGATATTGTTGGTGCAGGTTTACCAATGTGGTTACCTAATGGCTTTACTGTTAGACGTTTATTAAGTGATTACATTATGGATAAAGAAATCAAACAAGGTTACCAACATGTAATGACACCAAGTGTAGCTTCTACTAAACTATATAAAATATCTGGTCATTTAGAACATTATGAAAAAGATATGTTCCCAATTATGAATCGTGAAGAAGATCCAGATGAATATGTATTACGACCAATGAATTGTCCAGAGCATATGATTATGTATAAGTCTTCTTTACATTCTTATCGTGATTTACCTGTTCGTATAGCTGAAATCGCTAATGATTTCCGCTTTGAGGCAGCTGGGGCTTTAACAGGTATTGAACGTTCCCGAGCCTTTACCCAAAATGATAGCCATATCTTTGCGACTCCAGATCAAATCGCACAAGAAATCAAGAATGTTACAGCTTTGATTGTGGATGTATATAAAGACTTTGGTTTAGATAAATATGAATTCCGTTTATCTTTAAGAGATAAAGAGAATACAGATAAATACTTTGGTAATGATGAATTATGGGAAAAAAGTGAAGCAGAATTAAGAGAAGTATTAAAAGAAATGGATGTGCCATATTATGAAGCAGAAGGTGAAGCGGCATTCTATGGTCCAAAAATCGATGTACAAGTGAAGAGTGCCTTAGGCCATGATGTAACTTTATCTACAATTCAATTAGATTATCAATTACCTGAGCGTTTTGAGCTAGAATATGTAGATCATAATGGGAATAAGAGTCGTCCTGTTGTTATCCACCGTGCGATTTTAGGTTCGATTGATCGCTTCGTTGCCTTCTTATTAGAAGAAACAAAAGGTATACTTCCATTATGGCTTTCTGCTAATCAAGTTGTGGTTATTCCTGTTTCAAATGAGAAACATAATGCCTATGGTGAAGAAATAATCGATATGCTTAAAGATAGAAATATTCGTGCTTATTTAGATAATCGTAATGAAAAATTAGGTTATCGTATTCGTGAAGCACAAACATCTAAGATTCCTGTAGAAGTAGTAATTTGTGATGGTGAAGTAGAAGAAAGAAGTGTTACGGTTCGTCGTTATGGATCAAAAGAAGAGAACAAAATGTCACTTGATGATTTCTTAACTATGTTAGAAAAAGAAATTAAAGAGAAAGCATAGTACTTGTATATTGAAAAAATAAGCGTATAGTTTAATTGTTATCTGACAGCAAAGAGTAATCTAAGCCTAAGAGACAGAAGAAACGATGAGTGTTTTATCCCTGTCTTTTAGGCAGGGATTTTTTTGGAAAGGAGAAGGAATGGAAAATCGAATTGCCGTAATTGCAATCATAATTGAAGATATGGATGCAGTTAAAATGGTTAAT
>JAFVFM010000055.1 GCA_017475415.1 Solobacterium sp. | reverse complement strand
AGATTCATTTAAGGCATTTAAACAGTCTATTGAAGACTATAGTGAAAAAGCTGGTTATTACCAAGGTGTTGTTTGCCGTATACCTCAGGCAATTAACCTTACTTTTACGGAAGGTGCATTTATATTCTTAGTACCGGTAGCTTTATTATTGATACCACGTGCACAGGAAACAAATACATTGGCTACCTTTATTACAAACTTCGCCTTCTATGCAGTTTTTTCAGCAATCATTTCTACTGCTTTAGCGAAGGTAATGTTTGCGGCTAGTGGGATGATGCTAGCGAGTACAGCCTTAAATCGAATGAAAGAAATTACCGAAGCTCCTATATTAGAAAAACCAAGTTCTACGAAAAAACCAAAGGATAATTCAATTGAATTTAAACAGGTTACTTTCCAATATGAAGGTGCTTTAGAGCCGGCTTTAAAGGATGTGTCTTTCTGTATTCAAAAAGGGGAAACGGTTGCGATGGTTGGGCCAAGTGGTTCTGGTAAAACAACAGCAGCACGCTTAATTCCGCGTTTTTGGGATACACAAAGTGGTGAGGTACTTGTTGGAGATGTAAATGTAAAAGAGATAGATAGTTCTGATTTAATGGAACAGATTGCCTTTGTGTTTCAAAATAACCATTTATTTAAAACAAGTATTTTTGAGAATGTGCGTATTTCCAAGCCAAATGCGAGTAGAGAAGAAGTGAAAAAAGCCTTGGAAGAAGCACAGTGCATGGATATTCTAGATAAATTAGAAAAAGGTATGGATACTGTAATTGGAAGTGAAGGAACCTATCTTTCTGGAGGTGAAACGCAGCGTATATTGCTTGCGCGAGCGATTTTAAAGGATGCGCCAATAGTTATATTAGATGAAGCTACAGCCTTTGCGGATCCAGAAAATGAAGCACTAATTCAAAAAGCCTTTGCGTCTTTAGCGAAAGGGAAAACAGTTTTGATGATTGCCCATCGCTTATCTACAGTTTTAAATGCAGATCGCATTCTTGTATTGGAAGAAGGTCGAATTGTAGAAGAAGGAACTCATCAAGAATTAGTTGAACAAGGTGGCTTATATACCAGAATGTGGAAGGAATATAACCAAGCAGTGAATTGGAAACTATCTACGAATAAGGAGGTGGCCTAGTATGTTAAAGCGTATACAAAAAACATATGCCTTGAGTGATCAAGGATTGAAAAATACCATTTCAGGAACGATATGGACATTGATTGTGAACTTGGTTGTAATGGGCGGCATTGGCATTTTATATAGGCTGATGAATGACTTCATGAATACACTTTTATTAAACCAAGCATTACCTAGCTTTCTTTTCTATGGTATAGGTGTACTTTTGTTTCTTGTTTTATCTTACTTTACGCATCTTCAGCAATACCAAGCGACTTATGGTCTTGTATATAACGAAGTAGAAACAACGCGTTTGAATCTTGCGGAGAAATTGCGTAAATTACCGCTTGGCTATTTTGGAAAACGTGATATAGCTGATCTAACCGAAACCATTATGGGTGATGTTAATCGTATGGAACATGTGTGGTCACATGTATTAGGGTATTTATATGGTTCCTATCTTTCTACAATATGCATTGCGATAGCCTTATGCCTTGTGGATTATCGTTTAGCTATTGCAACATTATGGGGAGTACCGGTTGCGTTTTTGTTGCTGTTTGGTTCAAGAAAACTTTCCCATCGCAATGCAGAAATCACAAAGGCAAAAGCGATTGAAGTGTCTGATGGTATGCAAGAGATTCTTGAAAATATACAAGAAATTCATGCAACTAATCAAGAAGAACATTTCCAAAACAACCTAGATACGAAAATAGATGAGTTAGAGAAGACGATGATTCGTGGTGAATTAGCGACAGGATTATTTGTGAATGGGGCTAGTGTAATTATGCGACTGGGAGTAGCGACAACGATATTAACAGGAGCTACACTCATCTCTTCAGGAAAAATTAATTTCATGTTGTTCTTTATGTTCTTGTTAATTATTACAAGAATATATGCACCATTTGATCAAAGCTTAGCACTAATCGCTGAATTATTCCTATCGCAAGTATCTGCTAATCGTATCAATGAAATTTATAATACACCAGCGATGGAAGGTAGTTTAGAATTTAAGCCAAATGGCCATACAATAGTCTTTGACCATGTGCATTTCTCTTATGATAAGGAAGAAGTATTGAAAGATGTATCCTTTGTTGCGAAAGAAGGAGAAATTACAGCGCTAGTCGGTCCGAGTGGTTCTGGTAAGAGTACTTGTGCACGCTTAGCTGCACGCCTATGGGATGTAACAGAAGGGAGTATTCTTGTTGGTGGTATTCCGATTTCAACAATTGATCCAGAAACCTTATTGCGTGATTATTCAATGGTTTTCCAGGATGTTGTTTTATTTGATGATAGTGTTAAAGAGAATATTCGCTTAGGTAAAAAAGGCGCAAGTGATGAAGAAGTATATGCGGCTGCGAAGGCTGCCAATTGTGAAGAATT
>JAFVFM010000054.1 GCA_017475415.1 Solobacterium sp. | reverse complement strand
GTTAAAGCCTTACTATTGGAAGCCTTATTTCTGGAGTCTATCGTATTTCATCGGTTCTGTCAGCGAAAAAACCACTTCGGTTGTTAAACAATATATTCAACATCAAAAAGATTGAGGCAATTCACCTACGTCTGATCCAGTAGGTCAGGCGTGGTACTCTTGCCGAATTAATAGATTACTTTAACAGTACTGACCATGACACTACTCTTACGAATATCGTTTCAGGTAAAGGAATCTGTTTAGCACCTGGTTTTCTTAACGACCATAGTGGACAATTCGCCTGGATCCCTTACGATAGTGCTGATACTTTCTCTTGTGTTTTATGCACACATAAAACCGACCAACGCCAAAACCTTAATACATTCGTTAAAATATTACAGAAATTATACAAAGAAGTAGTTGCGTTCCCGTTATAATGTATCGCTATATAAAAAGGGTTCAAATAGCGAACCCTGGTTCATTTCTTTCCCTAAACGATTATTTGCTTACGATACTCTTCTTGTATTAATTCATCATAGAAGAGTGCTTTACTTTGTTGCATCCATGGGTTAACGATAAAAATCATCACTAAGCCACAAGTAAATATGCCCAATAGTATCCAGCCAATAAAACCAAATTCTAATTTAAATAAGTCAAAGCGTTTGCCTTTCATTAATCTTTTGGATTCCCTTATTGCCTCAAAAGCACTCATTTCTGGATTATCCCTCAACAAATAAAAGATCATCGATGTCGAATAGAAATAACGGATAAGTAATATACCAATCATGATAATTAAAACAAGAATAAGTAATGCAACAAGCGCAGCTATACTTGTTTCTTTTGCCTCATAAAATACAGCAAATACTACCACCCCAATAACCAATGGAATGGAATATACAATTGCCTTAAGAAAGCGTAAGAAGTTCGCTAATATAATATTTACTGCCAAACTCGGATTGAATATTTTCACAATATCTGGCTCACTTTCATTTCTTAGATTAGCCAAAAACCAAGCGCCTACATAAAAGTAAATCAAAGGTTGCACAAATATTTGTAACAAAGATATTACTGTATCTTTAAAAGCTTCAAAGCCAGTTTTTACTGTTGTAGTAATACTAATAGCTTGTCCTAAATCCTGTGTAAAATTAATGTGAGAAGCTCCATTATAAGTCATAAGTATGTTTACTATACCCGCAAAAAGAGCCACGATTACAGCCATCCAATATTTTTGTTTATACAAATCTTTCGCTATAACTCTTATTTCTTGATTATTCATATTTCCCTCCCAAAATCATTCAATGATAACCCTATAGAATAAAAGAGGACTAGGCCTCTTTTCCAACTTCATTTTTCTTCTTCGCATACGCAAAGCCAATATAACGCATACCTGTATTCGCCGTTAATGTAGCCGATGCTTTTTGGAAAATGATTTCATCAAAGACGATATTCTCATTGATTAAGGCTACAATACTTTTTCTTTCCTCATCGGAGAAGCCCGAATAGACAATATATAATCTTGATGAATCGATATTCTTATTCCTTACAAAATTTGATTTTACATATTGCTTTGTCACATCATCTAGATAGCCTATGAAATGACGTTGTACTGTAATTACACCATTACGCATAGTAACAGATGGTTCTACGCTTAGTGCACTAACCAAGAAACGTGTTAATAAATTTACTTTCTGCGTGCGTACCATCATATCTACAGACGGTAATAAGAAGTTAATCACTATATCCTCTCTATAAGCTTCTACTTCTTGTAAAATATCTTCTACCTTTTTTCCTTGAACAGCTAATTCAGCAGCCTTAATCACCATCATTCCTAAGCCAGCAGACATCATTTGTGTATCAATAATATGTACATTATTGAAGCTTTCTGAAGCAACCAACGCATTATTATAGCCTCCGCTAATTTTAGAAGATGCAGATAAATGGATAACTGTTTCTGCTTCAGCTAATATATCTCCAAAGAAATTCTCATATTCATCTATAGAACTTGCTTCGGTCTTTATATCCTTACCTTTTTCTAGAATGTAGTTGTATAAATTATCAGCATCCATTTCTTGGTTATCGCGGAAACGACCTTCTGAAGTGACAATATAATATGGCATAACGCGTATATCATATTCTTCTAATAAACTCTTCTTTAAATCACATATATTATCTGTAGTAATAATAATGTCTTTCTTTCTCGTGCTCTGTAAGAATTGAATACTATCTTCTACATTAGAAACCATTGTGTTTTCAATTAACTCAGCTGGCAAGAATTTCATTAATGTAGCTTCTAATAAACTCGCATGAATCGGTTTAGCTAAATAAGCTTCAAAACCATGTTCCATATAAAAGGCATTACGATCGCTACCAGCATTAGCTGTTAAGGCGATAACTGGTGTGTTATGACATAAACCATTGGCTTGATTCCGGACTCTACGCAATGTTTCAATACCATCCATCTCAGGCATTTCATGGTCCATAAAGATGGCATCATAGCGCGTTAACATCGTTTTTTCTAAACATTCTTTTCCAGAAGAAGCGACATCAATTTTCACCTTTGTTTCACGTAATAATTTACGACATACCATACGATTCATATCGTTATCATCAACAATCAAAACACGCGCATCCGGTGCTTCGAAAGATTGTTGGTATTGTTTCATTTCATGATTCACATCCGTTACGGATTTAAAGGTCATCGGTGATTCACTGACTATTTTTTGAGGAATCACAACGCGGAAGGTTGATCCTTTTGTATAAATACTATCTACAGATATTTGCCCATTCATCAAATCAACAAGTTGCTTTGTGATAGACAAACCTAAACCTGTACCTTCTATAGACTTATTCGCCTTACCTTCAAAACGTTTAAAAGAATCAAAGATAGCAGCAATATTTTCTTTACGAATACCCTGTCCTGTATCTTGCACATTAATACGTAAATTAAACATATTCGCAGATACTTTTTCACCATCAACGGTTAAAGTAACTACACCTTCTTGTGTATATTTAATCGCATTGGTTAATAAGTTAATGATTACTTGCTTAATACGTATCTCATCCCCATATAACATGGATGGAATATTTTCCCCAATATGAATATTAAATTGTAGGCCTTTATCTTTTGCTCTATTCCATAATAAGTTAACAATCTCCGACAACATACGACTTGTTTCATATTGCATTTCTGTCAATTCCATTTGCCCGGATTGTATCTTTGATAAATCCAAAATGTCATTAATTAAAGACAACAACATCCTACTCGCATTTTGGATATTTAAACTATTCTCAATTGCCTCTTCAGATAGATTTCGTTCTCTTAAAGTCATTTCATTGAGACCAATAATGGTATTAATTGGTGTACGAATTTCATGACTCATCGCCGAGAAGAAGCGGTTTTGCGCTTCATTTAATTGTTCAATCTTTTTGTGTTGTTCATCCGATACTTTAACTTCTCTTTCCAAGATTACACTTTGGTAATGCAATAAGACACCAATTAATGTAGCGACCAAGATTGTAGCCATAAAAACATCTACATAAACAACCGCTTCTGAGCGTAATGCACTAACGATTTCCGGATGCAAGAAGCTAATATATACCGTTAAGCCATAAGAAACAATTGAAAGGAAGTAAAAGATATAGAATTTCTTACCTGTAAATAACATAAATGTCATGACAAGACCTATGATAAACCAAGAAGGACTGCCACTATATACACCACCACCAGTAATAAAGCCATATGGCAAAATGACGCAAGTATTTGCCAATAGGATTATCGCCGAACCAAATTCAATCTTCCTTGATTTGAAGGAAAAGTAAGTTACCGCTGCAACAATAATGGTTGCGAGTATAAAGATAAAGAAAGGAATAATGCCACTAGTCGAAGATAAGGAAACAATAGAAGCACTTGCCATTGCGATGGTTGCCATTACGCCTCCTAATAAGAACATCCTTTCTCTTAATGAGCGTTCCGAGGACATCAATAGATTCAATATTTTTTTCGTC
>JAFVFM010000009.1 GCA_017475415.1 Solobacterium sp. | reverse complement strand
TTAAAGAAAGAGGAATTGAAGTAGAGAATAAGGATTTACTACAAGAAGCCTTTATGCATTCTTCTTATGCCAATGAACATCATAATAAGCATAATAATGAACGTTTAGAATTCATGGGCGATGCAGTATTACAATTATGGAGTTCAAATGCGATTTATCCTTTATCTTTAAGTGAAGGAGAAATGACACGTTTACGCGCACAACTTGTATGTGAAAAGGCCTTAGCGATGTATGCTAGAAAGTTAGAATTAACTCAATTCTTAAAATTAGGTGTAGGAGAAGAAAAAACAGGTGGTAGGAATAAAGATGCTATATTAGCGGATATGTTTGAAGCCTTTTTAGGAGCTTTATATCTAGATCAAGGTATGGAAGCTGTGAATCCTATATTAGATTCTGTGATTACTCCGCAACTACAACATCCAGAGGAAGTTGCAGTCATGAATGACTTTAAAACGAAACTACAAGAATATGTACAAGCGGATAAAAGAAAAACAGTGAGTTATAGTTTGGTTTCTGAAACTGGTCCTTCAAATGCTCCAATTTTTGTGGTAAATGCTGTAGTAGAGGGTTTAGTAATGGGGGTAGGATCAGGTACAAGTAAAAAACAAGCTGAACAAAATGCCGCAAAAGATGCCTTAGATAAAATGGCTAGATAGGAGTAGAAATGAAATTTAAAGATTGTATTACTTTGATTCAAAATGATGGTTTGAAAGACAAACTCATTGAGTTGTATGGTGAAGAAAAAGAAGATATGAGTAAAGCTCGTTATTTAGCTATGCTAGATCATGCAAAATCATACTTTAATGAGGATGATGAAGTAGGCATATTTAGTGCTCCAGGAAGAAGTGAAATAGGTGGAAATCATACAGATCATCAATTAGGTCGTGTTTTAGCAGCAGCAATTGATTTAGATGTTATAGGTGTAGCGAAAAAAAGTGAAGATATGCTTGTACACTATTATTCAAATTCCTTTTCTTCAAAAGAAATTGATTTAAATGAATTAAATATCTTACCAGAAGAAAAGAATTCTACAGAAGCTTTAATTCGAGGTATTGCAGCTGGTTTAAAAGAAAAGAATTACCAAATTGGTGGCTTTATTGCCTATGCAGAAAGTGATGTATTATCTGGTTCTGGTATGTCAAGTAGTGCAAGCTTTGAAGTATTTATTGGAACAATCTTTAATCATTTCTACAACAATCATTCAGTAACACCATTAGATATTGCTAAAATAGGTCAATATGCAGAAAATGTATATTTTATGAAGGCTTGCGGTTTGATGGATCAATTAGCTTGTGCTTATGGGAAAGTGATTAGTATTGATTTCAGCAATAAAGATGAACCTGCAATTGAAGAAATACCATTCAATTTATTAGAGCATCAATATGCACTTATTCTTACGGATACAAAGAGTGCACATGATGATTTAAGTGATGAATATAGCGCTATTCCAACAGAAATGAAGGGTGTAGCTATGCAATTGGGACAATCGGTATTAAGTACCACAAATATCGATGAACTCATTGATCATGTATCGATCATACGAGAAAAATGTGGTGATAGAGCTTTTTTAAGAGCATATCATTTTGTGAATGAAACAGAACGTGCCTTTGATGAAGCTGAGGCTTTAAAAGCAAATGATATTGATATGTTTTTAGAATTAATTTGTGAGTCAGGTAGATCTTCATGGATGTATCTACAAAATGTTATCGCAAATAATACATCCATTCATCAAGAACTAGCGATTGGTTTAGCCTTATCCGAAGCAATGCTTGGAGTAAATGGTGCCTTCCGTGTTCATGGTGGAGGCTTTGCGGGAACAATACAAGCCTTTGTGCCATTAGAATTAAAAGATTCTTATATTGAAATGATGGAAATGGCTTTTGGAAAAGATTGTTGTCATACCCTAAATATTAGAAATTGTGGAGGAATACAAGTATGTTAAAAGATGGAAAGATTTTACTTGGTAAAGCAGAAGACAAAGAGATTTATTTATTACCTCATCAAATGAATCGTCATGGCATCATTACCGGTGCTAGTGGTACAGGTAAAACGATTACCTTAAAAGTAATTGCAGAATCCTTAAGTGAATTAGGTGTTCCTACTTTTATTGCAGATATTAAAAGTGATTTAAGTGGCATGATACAAGAAGGGGATATAAGTGCTATACAGGAACGTTTAGATTCTATGGGTATAGAAGGTTTTAAAACGAATTCTTATCCTGTACATTTCTTTGATGTATATCGTGATAAAGGTCATCCAATTCGCACGAATTTACAAGATATGGATCCTGTACTTTTATCTCGTATTTTGAATTTAACAGATGCTCAAAGTGGAATTTTGAATATTATTTATCGTGTAGCTGCAGAGCTCGATCCAGATGGGGATGGCATGGGCGTAGAAATCAATGATTTAAAAGATTTACAAATGATGACACAATATGTTGGGGATAATGCAAAAGAGATTACTACCAATTATGGTAATGTTTCTAAACAATCGATTGGGGCAATACAAAGAAGATTATTAGAACTAGAAGAACAACAAGGTGATTTATTATTTGGCTTACCACCAATTAATATTGAAGACTTTATCGTATGTGAAAATGGTAAAGGTGTAATGAATATTTTAGAATGTGAACAATTATTCCAAAGACCATTAACATATGCAACATTTATGTTATGGCTATTAGATAGTTTATATAAAGGTTTACCTGAAGTAGGTGATTTAGAAAAACCAAAGATTGTCTTCTTCTTTGATGAAGCGCATTTATTATTTAGAGATGCTCCACGTCAATTATTAGATAAAATTGAAATGATTGTTAAGCTTATTCGTTCTAAAGGTGTAGGTATATTCTTCTGTTCACAATCCCCAAGCGATATTCCTGATACCATACTTGCACAATTATCGAATCGTATCCAACATGCTTTACGTGCTTATACACCTAGTGAAATGAATACAGTAAAAAAGGCTGCACAAGCTTTTAGAGAAAATCCTAATTTAAATACAGAAGAAGAAATCTGCAATATGAAGACAGGTACGGCGCTTGTTTCTGTATTAGATGAAGAAGGTGCACCAACTATTGTTGAAAAGACAAAGATATTACCACCATGTAGTAGTATGGGTATGGCTAGCTTAGATAAGATTCAATCTGTTATCGCAAGCGATGGTTTAGGTGCTAAATATGATCAAGATAGAGATATCATTAGTGCTTATGAATATCTTCCTGAATATATGCAAGAAAAAGAGGAAGAAAGAGAATTAGCTAAAGCGGAAGAAGCGAGAAAGAAATATGAAGAACGTGAGGCTTTACGCAATCAAAATCGCTTAGCGAAAAAGGTTAGAAATCGTGCTGAAAATGCTTTAATCAATATCGGTATACGCTCTGCTAAGAAGTTATTAAAGAGTTTATTAAAATAATTTGGAAATTCCCACTGATGTGGGTTTTTTCGTGTTTATGTGTGATAAAATAAGTAACGTTATGATGAAATTAAGTGATGCAATAAAAGAAAAATTATCTATCGATTGTTATGATACAGCGACGATAGAAAGAGTTACTTATTATAAAGAAAATAATAAAGTGAATATTGTTTTAAATAATGAAAGCTATATTCCTTTTTTAGATTATCAAGAAATCAAAAGATTTTTTGAAAAGGAAATGGAGCTACCTGTTTCTCTATCTTTGCAATATGTAGATAAAAGTATACCTTTACAGGAAATGAAACAATATTTTGACAATTTGATTCGGAATAATCTTTCCTTAAGTTATTTTTCGAATGCCATATTAACAATGGATAAACAAATGATTTTTGTGCAATTTAATTCGGAAGATGAAATGCATAAGGCAGAAGAATTCTTAGAGCAACTTGTGAGTGCTTTAAAACAATTTGGTATAGAAGGTTATTCTTTTCATACTGGCTGTATTGAGGAAGTAAAGCCTATCGTAGAAGAAATCTATATTCAAGAAAAAGAAGAAGTAAAAAAAGAGGCACCAGTTCCAACACAAAAATATAAATATCGCAGAGTAAAGAAAGAAGATTATGCAGTTGTTGAATTAAAAGATATTACGGAACAAATGTCTATGATCCAGTTTACTGGTGAAGTATTTGGTATTGAAGAAAAAGAAATTAAAGATGGAAGAATTTTACAAACTTTTAATGTCTTTGATGGTACAGAAGCTTTTCCTTGTAAACGATTTGAAAATGAACGCACTTTACCATTAGAAGTATTAAGAGAAATTAATAATGGTGATTATGTAAAAATCTATGGTGATATTAAACTAGAATCCTTCCGTGATGAAAGTGGTCTAGTATGTTTTCCGCGTGATGTAGAGAAATTAGAAAAGAAGACAATAATCGATGAAGCGAAAGAAAAGCGTGTCGAATTTCATATGCATTCCAATATGTCGGAAATGGATGGCGTAGTAGATATACGTAAAATTGTCCAATTCTATTGGGATTTAGGCCATGAAGGCTTTGTTTTAACCGATCATAATGATGTGCAATCCTTTGTGAAAGGCTATAATGCGATAAAAGGCTTAAAGAAAAGCGATCCAGATAGAGAGTTTAAAATGGGTTTGGGTTGTGAAATGAACTTATGTGATGATAAGTTAACCATTGTACGTAATCCTAATGATGAATCAGTAGATGAATGTGAATATATTTGTTTTGACTTGGAAACAACCGGTTTAAGTGCTCATTTTGATTCTATTATTGAATTTGGTGCTGTGAAAATTAAAAACCATTCGGTAGTTGATCGTAAACAATTATTTATTAAACCTAGACACGAAATACCTGCTTTTATTACAAGTAAAACAAATATCACAAACGATATGGTAAAAGACGCTCCTTCGTTTCAAGAAGTTTATCAAGAAATAGTAGATTGGATAGGAGATGCAGTATTAGTTGCGCATAATGCAACATTTGATTATTTCTTCTTTAATGAAGAATTAAAGCGTGTTGGAGCTAAGCCATTAACGAATCCAGTTATTGATACCTTGGATATGGCGCGTTCTGTT
>JAFVFM010000053.1 GCA_017475415.1 Solobacterium sp. | reverse complement strand
TTTACGTTTATTAAAAGAGAATCCTTATCGTGTAATTGAAGAATGCGATGGTTTTGGTTTTAAGACAGCGGATAAGATAGGTCAATATATAGGCATAGATGCTAAAGATTCACGTCGCTTAGTAGCTTTACTAATTTCTTTAACAATGGAAATGTGTATGTCTAGTGGTGATAGCTATGTTCTTAAACAAAGATTACAACAGCGCTTCCATGAAGAAAGTGATGAGGCTAGTGATTTTGATTCCTTATTAGAAGAGTGTATCCTACGTAAACAATTAGTATTAGAAAATGAACGTGTTTATCCTATATCGCAATTTGATGCTGAATCTTATATTGCGAATTATCTAAGTAACTTTCCTATGCAACATTTAGATCCTATTGATATGCATTATTTACATCAATCCTTAGATGATTTACAAAAGGAAAGTGGAATTCATTATGATGAAACACAAATCCATGCGATTCAATCTTTTTTTGAGCATGACTTTATGATTATTACTGGTGGTCCTGGCACAGGAAAAACAACTATTGTAAAAGCTTTAGTTCATTTAGTTAAAAACCTCTATCCATTTTCTGTTTTATCTTTATTAGCGCCAACAGGTAGAGCTGCTAAGCGTTTGGCTGAATTAACGGAACATGATGCTACTACAATACATTCCTTTTTGCGTTGGGATTTAGAATCCAATACCTTCGGCGCAAACCAAGATAATCCAATCTTATCGGATATACTCATCATCGATGAATTCTCAATGGTAGACCAATGGGTATTTTATAATTTAGTTAAAGCTTCTAGTGGAGTAAAGAAAATATGCATTATTGGTGATGAAGACCAATTACCTAGTGTAGGACCTGGTGCTGTATTCCGGGATTTGATGGAAGTTAACTTTTATCCTGTTATTCGTTTAGAAACCATTTATCGTCAAGAAGAAGGCTCGGGTGTAATTTCTTTAGCTAAAGATATTCGCGATGGGTTGTTACAACCTAATTATTCACAAGATGTTTCATTTATAGAGACAAAAAGAGCGGATATTAAGAATCATATTCAAACAATAGTGAATTATGCTTTAGATAAGGGCTATGAATTAAATGATATACAAGTCTTATCTCCTAAGTATTCTGGTGTTGCTGGTATAGATTTATTGAATAGTGCATTACAGGAAAAATTTAATCCTGCTGATAAGCATAAAAAAGAAATCAAAGTAGGTTATACGATATTAAGAGAAGGGGATAAGATTTTACAATTAAAGAATCAACCAGATGATGATGTTTATAATGGGGATATCGGTACGCTTATTGAAATACTTCCTGCTAAAGAAAGTGGCGTAGGAAAAACAATTCTAATTGTCGATTTCCAAGGTATATTTGTAGAATATACACAAGAGAATTGGAATAATATCACGCTAGCGTATTGTATTAGTATTCATAAATCACAAGGGTCAGAGTATCCGATTGTGATTATGCCAATTACGCATCAAATGACAGGTATGTTACAAAGAAAATTGTTATATACAGGTGTTACACGTGCTAAACAAAGTTTAATTATTTTAGGAGAATTAAAAGCCTTTTATCGTGGTATTGAAATTTTAGAAACACATAGTAGGCAAACAACATTAAAAGAAAAAATAAGTCTGAGAATGTGGCGATAAAAAAAGGAGAATAGTCTCCTTTATTTTGTGAGTAAGGATTGATCATCCGAAAATTCTTCTCCACTGGCTTCAACGAATTTTCTCATCAAATCATCTACTGTAATATTCTTTTTTTCTTCATCTCTTACTTCATAAATGATTCTACCTTGATGCATCATAATTAAGCGATTGCCTGTAGCAATAGCATCTTTCATATTATGGGTAACCATCATCGCTGTTAAATGATTATCGGAAACGATTTGTCTAGTGATTTCTAATACTTTCTTCGCTGTTTGAGGATCTAAAGCAGCAGTATGTTCATCCAATAATAATAATTTTGGTTTTTGTAAAGAAGCCATTAGTAGGGTTAGTGCCTGCCTTTGACCACCAGAAAGTAGACCGACTTTTTGGGTTAAGTGATGTTCTAATCCTAAACCCAATATTTTTAATCGTTCAATATATTCTTCTTTTTCTTTTTTGTTAACACCCCATTTTAAGGACCTCGTTTTACCACGACGTGCAGCTAAGGCTAAATTTTCATCGATTTGCATAGTAGGGGCAGAACCTAACATTGGATCTTGGAAAACACGGCCAATTAAATGTGCACGTTTATAATCTGGTAAACCTGTCACATTTTCATCTGCAATTTGTATGGAACCTGAATCAATAGGCCAAACGCCGGCAATCGCATTTAACATTGTAGATTTACCAGCGCCATTACCACCAATTACAGTAATAAAATCTCCTTCCTTCATTTCTAATTGAATATCAATTAAAGCTTTTCTTTCGTTTATGGTATTCGCATTAAAGGTTTTATGAACATGTTTTAATTCTAATATTTTCATTTTAAGTCCTCCTTTAATGCATTCTTACCTGCTTTATGGAAGGATGCTTTAGCATGATCTTGTAGATAAGGTACAGCTAGGAATATCGCTACTGTTACAGCAGTGAATAATTTTAATAAATTTGGTTCTAATTTGAGCCATAAGACTAAAACGATAACAAGATAATAAATAATACCACCTAATACCACAAAGCCTAATCGCATGGCAAAATTTAAATATTTACCTAATAAACCATTACCAATTACTTCGCCAATGATAATTGCAGCTAGGCCAATAACGATAGCTCCTTGCCCCATTTTGATGTCGGCGAAACCTTGGTATTGGGCCATTAAACCACCTGATACAGCAACAATACCATTAGCTAAAGCTAAGCCTAAGATTTTCATTGTATTAATGTTAATTCCTTGTGCTTTAGCCATTTCTGCATTACAACCAGTTGCACGCATTGCCGAACCTAATTCTGTTCCGAAGAACCAATACATAAAGCCAATTAATACAATTGCACAAACCAGAGCAACTAATATAGAAGGGTAGATATAGCGCGAAGAAATGGATAAGGCAAAACGGTCT
>JAFVFM010000008.1 GCA_017475415.1 Solobacterium sp. | reverse complement strand
GAATATTCAACATTCGGATTAAGATATAATTCCATATCTGCTTTTAAAGACTATTGTAGGCATAAACGAACATTAGCCATATCACTATAATCCACAAAGCGCATTGCCTCTTCTTTACTTACGCCTGTTTCTATGCGTCTATTAATTAGCCTATCCCTTAAGAATGCTTCTTCAGCAATAATCTTTACTGTATAGTCTGCAAATTGATGCAAGTCACGCCATCCCTCTTCATCTAATAAAAGATAATTGCCTTCAAGTAGAACAATATCCCCATTAACATAAATCGCATCCTCAAATGGATTATGCAATAAGCGGTCATACATAGGCCAAGTACAATCTTCTCCTTCTGCTATTCTATGTATAGCCATCCTTAATTTTTCTAAATCAAAAGTGATTGGTGAACCTTTAATTTCTACCAATGAGATTTCCTTATTGTCTATCTTTGTAGAATGACTGAGTAAATATTCTTGCCTATGATGGAAACCATCTATACCTATTGTTTCTATTTCACATAGACCTTCTTCTTTAGACAAATATTCCAAAAAGCTAAGCAAAGTACTTTTCCCAGCACCTGGAGGAGCTGCTAACATAACCAGTATCCGACTGCCTTTTTCTTTTTGTAGAGATACTAGCTTTCGCAAAAAAGGAAGAAAGATATCTTTTATATTCCTTTCGCTATAGATTGCATCTACATCTATGCCATTAATATTTACACTATATTTCATTTTTTCCATATGATTACCCTTTATTTATTTCAAAGTCAAAATGATAGCCTTCCGGAACAGGATAATCCAATAAGATATCGAATAATAATGTTGGATGCTTTATACCATTTTCTTCTGTATAAGACTCACGCATATTTGTGAATCTACCAGTCCCAAAAAAAGTATAAGGTAATGTTATTCCATCTTCTGTCTTCATCTTGCGCACAAATAGATAGACCTTTTTGGTATCCAATAATTTCTTACATTCACTATTGTTAGTCAAAAATAAATCTTTCATTTATGATTTTTCCTATATGCTTCTATTACTTTTTTATCTGCAGGTACCCATTCAATATTTTCTTCCTTACAATCAATCCAACGAATTGCAGAATGGTCATGCAAATGCAATTCATCTGTCTTTAATGTACAAATAAAACAATCCATAATTAAATAAAAGGAATCATAATCATGCTCAATCGTACATAAGAAATCCTTTATTACTATCTGCGCATCAAATTCTTCTTGTATTTCACGTACTAAAGCATCTTCTCCACTTTCACCTAATTCATATTTACCACCAGGAAATTCCCATAATCCCTCAAATTCACCATAATTCCTTCTCGCTATGAGTATTTTATCTTTGTTTTCTATAACAGAAGCTACAACATGTATTTTCTTTTTCATACTAATAAAATACCATTTTCCCTTCTTTCAATAAAGATCACGCTATCCAAATCCATGACAAAAATCGAAAGGCAAATAGAAATAAAACTTAAGTTTCACCCTACAAAGATGAATTTTCAGCTAAAAAATGCTATTGTAAAGTGCATATGAATAAAATAATGAGTTTCTTTTTTGACCGCGATTACCGTGAAAGCCATAGTGCAT
>JAFVFM010000052.1 GCA_017475415.1 Solobacterium sp. | reverse complement strand
TGACTCGTTGTTAATCTACCCTTACGAAAAGAGGTAGCAGTCTTCACTACCTGAGCCTCAAAAGTAATTTTATCTTTTTCTTGCCATAATGAAAAAGGTTTACTATCTAAATATTCATAACGAAAAGGATAATATTGTAAAACTTCCTCCGTATCTGTAAGACCTAATCGTTCCAATATTTCAATTTGTGTTTTCGTTAATTTTAATGAGCGTTGATATATATCCATATGAAAAATTATAGCATCCATCAAACAAAAATTTGTAGAAAAAAACTGCAGCCTTTAAGCTACAGTCATTCTTTATTCTGCACCAATAAGATAAGAATATACAGGTTGACCACCATCTTCAATATCTACTTCAACATCATATTTGGATTCAATATACTCTTGTATAATCGCTAATTCTTCTTCATTAGATTCTTCACCATAGAAGATAGATATCACTTCTGTTTCTTCATCACAAATGCAATCAATTAATTGTTTCATCGTTTCCATCTTATCCGGATTTACTGCAACAATATCTTTATTGAGAATACCCATAAAGTCACCTTCATGAATTTCTTTGCCTTCAATTGTTGTATCTTTAACAGCATAGGTTAATGAACCAGCTTTTACATGAGAAATTGCTTCATTCATCATCTCTAAATTGTTTTCAACACTATCTTCAGGATTAAAGGCAACACAAGCAGAAATACCTTGTTGAACACTAGTTGTAGATAAAACAATTACATTCTTATCTTGACTCACTTCTGCAGCTTGCTTAGCTGCCATAATAATATTGGAATTATTAGGCAAGATGAAGATGGTATTGGCATGAACCTCATCTATGGCTTTAACAAAATCATCAGAAGAAGGATTCATCGTTTGTCCACCACTCACCACAAAATCGCAACGATAATCTTTAAAAATATTTTCTAAACCATTTCCAGCGGATACTGCAATAATGCCATATTCTTTGTTTTCTACTGCAGGTACATCAATTTGATCATCAATGATGGATGGATTTAATTGGTCTTGAATATTTTCAATTTGAATTTTCACGAAATCACCATAACGTTGTCCCATGGATAAGATTTCACCAGGAGACATCGTATGTATTCTTAATTTAATTGTATCTTCATCATGAAGTAAGGTTAGTTTATTACCCATCTTGCTTAAATTCTTAATCATACGCTCTTCATTGAAATTTTGTTTACCACGATCAGATAAACGAAGAATATATTCTGTACGATAACCAGAAGAAGATTTTGTTTTAGCAATAACAGGTTTTACATCTACACTTTCTGAAACAATAGGTTTGCCCAAGCAATATGCCTGCATTCCTAATAAAACAGTAACTAAACCACTACCACCTGAATCTACTACATGTGCTTCTTTTAATACAGGTAATAATTCTGGTGTATTCTCTAATGATTTTTGCGCTTCTTCACACAAAATTTGGATATATTCATGAATATCCATTTCTGCATTTTCCCTAAGCTTTTCATTTGCATGATCTGTAGCTTCACGAATAACGGTTAGAATAGTACCTTCAACCGGACGCATAACAGCTTTATAGGCTAATTCTTTACCTATTAAGAAGGCTTCATTTAAATCTTGAACATCTAATTCCTCTTTTTCTTTTACCGATTGATAAAAGCCTCTAAAGATTTGGGATAGAATAACACCCGAGTTACCTCTAGCCCCCATTAATAAGCCTCTAGAAAACGTCTTCATAATGGTTGGAATTGTAGAAACTTGTTGTTTCATTACTTCCTGTATACCATTAGAAAAAGTTAAAGACATATTTGTACCAGTATCGCCATCTGGTACAGGGAATACATTTAATTTGTTGATATCTTCTTTATGCAAAGTTAGATTGTTGTTGGCACTTTCTAACATTGCTTTTAAGATCTGTCCATTAATTTTACTCATGATTACCCTCAATTAATATTTCTAACGCCTTGTACATAAATATTTACTTCTGAAATATTAAGCGATAAAGACTTTTCTAAAACATATTTCACTTTCTTTTGTGCTTCTTCTGCAATTGCAGAAATCTTCATACCAAAGCCAATAATAATATATAAATCGATGACCAAACCATCATCTTTTTGTGATACTTTAACACCACGAGCAAAGTTTTCTCTCTTTAATAACTCCGCCCAACCATCGCGCAATACTTGTGCACTAGACATGCCTACTACGCCATAGCATTCCGTAATGACTTCGCCAGCTAAAGCTGCTACTGCATCTTCTGAAACAGAGATACTACCGTAATTTGTATTCTTTTCAATACTCATACAAAATCCTCCTTATGTACTATTATACCGAATCTTTTCCTGAACAAAAGAAATAAGATTATGGAATATATAATTCGCCTGTTGCATAATAACCAGCTTCATAATTCGCAATGAAATCTGGATCTCTTTCTTCAAAGCCTTGTACGTTAATTGGTATTACTATAGGGTTACCACTAGCGTCTAAAGCAGTTGTACCATCTTCTAATGTATAATAATGCTTTACTACTTTATCACCATATGCATTTTTAATTGGTTCACCTTTTTCATCCAGCCAATATTCATGTACGATTTGTTCTTCATGCCAAGGACAAGCCTTCGCATATGCTGTTTCTTGACTATCATCCGCAAAAATACATTGATTCTTATCTTTTAAATAATTATAAATATCATAATATTTATTGATCATAGGTAAAGAACGGTAATTCGCAATGAAATAGCCTCCATTACGCATTAATACAACGATGCCTTGTGAATCATAACCCAAATCATATTGTTTCACTTCAGCCATATCTTCAATGATATCTACATCAATAGATTTAAAAGCTGTAGATAGCTTTCTTGTTTCTTCTTCATCTAAAAATCCTGTAATTAATGGCACATAAGAAATAATAGGCATATATTCTTCCATTAAAGCTGTTTGTGTATTATCTGCCATTAATAATTCAGGCTCTTGATCATAGCGATAACCAATTACTTTTTTTTCTACAATATCTATAGATACAAAGTTATCTTTATCTAGATTCACCTTTGAAGATTCAATTAGAGGTAAACTATTAATCCTTTGTTCAACAAGTATAGGAATGGTTAAATAATATATACTATTTTCATTCACATCACTTTTATCCTTTACTTGATTAACAGTCAAATAATGTATACCAGATATATTTACATTTTTCACATGACTTGTAGGAATAAGATAATAGAATAAGATTAATAATATCGTTGCAACAAGGATACCTAATTTAATATAATTCGATTTTGAACCACGAAAACGACTAACCACAACTTTTGTCTTTCGTTCATCAAACATTCGTTGAACATGTTCGGGTAGCCTATTTTCCGTTTTCTCTTTTTCTTTCTTTCTTAATCCCAATTAAATAACTCCATTTCTGTATGTAATTCAATATCGTATTTTTCTTTTACTTTCGCCTTAATTTCATTCACCAATTCCATATATTCTTTCGCACTAGCACCATCATAATTTAAAATAAAATTACAATGTTTTTCTGAAACTAAAGCACCACCATGTTTTTTACCACGATAACCAATACCATCTATATATTCCCAAGCATTACCTTTTTCTGGGTTACGGAAAACTGAACCACAACTAGGATAATCTAATGGTTGAGAAGCCATACGACGTTCACGTCTATCTTCCATTAATTTTTCGATTAATTTGTAATCTTGTTTTACTAATTTAATTTTCGCACCTAAAATCAACCAATCTGTATGTTGTTGAAAAACACTTGTGCGATAACCAAATTTACAATCTTTATTGCTTAACCACTGGAATATACCATCATGATAAACAAATACAGAATCGATAATATGTTCCATAGAAGACTTATATGCACCAGCATTCATAAAGATTGCGCCACCCACAGTACCTGGAATACCACTACAGAATTCTAAACCAGATAAGCCCTTCTTCATTGCTTCGATACTTAGGGCAATAATGGATGCCCCAGCTTGTACAGTGACTAATTCTTCATCGAAATACATATTCGTAAAATTCTTATCTAAACGAATAATCGCCCCATGAAAAGGCTTATCCGAACATAATAAATCACTACCTTTACCTATAACTTTATAAGGAATATTATTTTCTTTTAATACCGCAAATATGGGTTCTAAAGAGATTTCTGTTTCTGGATAGAGGACTATATCTGCTTCGCCACCTATACGCAAAGTCGTCATTTTCGCTAAAGATTGTTTTTGAGCAACCGTACAATATTGACTTAAACTATTTATAATATGCTTATCCATGTTGGCATAACTCCTTTAATAATTTAACAATGTCTTCTGCAGCTTGATCTTTTGCTAAAGACCTTGCGTTTGTTCTAATTTCTTCTAATCGTTTGTCCTCTAACATGAGGGAGTAAACTAAATCAGCTAATCTCTTTGCGTCTAAGTCTTTCTCTTCTAGCAATATTGCTGCTCCTTTATCGGATAAGGCTTTCGCATTAAACAATTGATGATTATTTGGTACATAAGGGCTAGGAATCAAAATAGAAGCAGCACCTATCGCCTCTACTTCAGCAATTGTCGTTGCTCCAGCTCTTAATATAGCTAAAGAAGAGCCTTTAAGCGCATGTTTACCATCAATATATTCCACAAAACGAATTCCTTTTTTTTCTTTATTCTTATACGTATATTCATTCGCTTTACCTATCGATATAATCATTTGATATGCTTCTGAAAACAATGGTATTGCATCATCAATTACTTTTGATACAGAAGAAGAACCTAATGAACCTAACATCACTACAACATATGGCTTATTCGGATCCAAATCTAAATCCGATAACAATTGAGGATTGATTTTTGTATCTTTAGCAACTGAAGCAGATGGATTCCCATATAAATAGAATTTTTCTTTAGGAAATTGATCCAAATTACTTTCGTAACAACACACAATAGAATTTGCATAACGTGCTAATAATACATTCGCTTTGCCAGCATAAGAATTCTGCTCATGCAAAACAATCGGTATGCGCAAAGAATGAGCTGCTGTAATCAAAGGAATGGAAATATAGTTGCCAAAACCAATTACGATATCTGGTTTTTCATCTTTCAATAAATCTAAACAAGCCTTCCTGGTTTTTAACATAGACAATAAAGAATCCACTTTATTTTTTAGTCCACCAGCTGTGCTTTTAATCGCAAAGCCAGAAAATGGATATCCTTTTTGAGGAATAATCGTTGCTTCTAGACGGTCATTCGAGCCAAAAAAGAGAACTTCATTCTCTGGATTGTCCTTTTTGATATAGTCTGCTAAATCTAAAGCAGGATTTATATGGCCACCAGTCCCCCCTGTCGCTATCATTACTTTCATATCATTTACCCAATGTATTATTTTATCATGAAAGCAGAGTATTTAGGCAAAGAATAAAGAAAAAAGCCAGATTTCTCCAGCTTTATTTCAAAGTGATTTCTTGAATTGCCTTCCATACATCATTCAATCCTTCTTTTTGTAAAGAAGAAACAGGATAGAATGCTGTTTTAGGAATATCTAACTTTTGGGCAATCTTGAAGATTTGATTATGTAAGGCATTTTTGGATAATTTATCTGCTTTTGTGCAAACGATTAATATCGCTAAATGCATAGCCTTAGCATATTCAATCATAGAAAGATCATCTTCACTAGGGTCCCTTCTTGCGTCTAATACTAAGATTAATCCTTTTAGATTCTGACGCTCATGGAAATACGTTTCCATTAAGCGACCAAATTTTAAGGATGCCTCATATTCTTTCGTTGCATATCCATAACCTGGAGCGTCCGTAAAGATATATTTTTGATCGATCGCGAAGAAATTCAATAATCTTGTTTTACCTGGTGTCTTACCAGAATAAGCAAGATTTTTCCGATTGACTAAAGCATTGATTAAAGTGCTTTTTCCAGCATTAGAGCGTCCTACAAAGATTACTTCAGGCAAGTTAGAATTAGGCCATTGATCTTTATGAGCAGCACTAGCTAGCAATTTGGCTTCATGATATTCCATTTACTTTACCAAAGCTTCTTTCAAGACTTGAGAAACATTCTCTACAGGAATAAATTCTATGCTTTCTTTCACTTGTTCAGGAATATCATCTAAATCCTTAACATTATTTTTTGGAATTAAAATTTTATTAATTCCAACACGATGTGCTGCTAAAGACTTTTCTCTTAAGCCACCAATAGGCAATACATTACCTCTTAATGTAACTTCACCTGTCATCGCTAAATTGCAATGTACTGGTGTATCACTTAAGGCAGATACTAGAGCAGTTGTCATCGTAACGCCTGCAGAAGGTCCATCCTTAGGTACTGCACCTTCAGGTACATGTATGTGAATATCATTTTCATCAAATAATTTTGAATCGATATTCAATTCTTTTGCGTGTGCTTTTACATAGTCTAGCGCAATTTCTGCACTTTCTTTCATCACATCGCCTAATTGACCAGTCATTGCCAGACGGCCCTTACCAGCGAAATGATTAACTTCAATCGAAAGCACATCCCCACCAAACTCTGTATAGGCTAAGCCAGTAACAATGCCAACTTGGTCTTTCTTTTCTTTATTGCCATATTCAAAGATTTCTTTACCTAACCATTTTTTCATTAAGGAAGTCGTAACTTTGATTGACTTTTTATTTTCATTAAGTATTTCTAATACACTCTTACGGCATAAAGAACCAATCATTCTTTCTAATTGTCTTACACCTGCTTCACGTGTATAGTGACGGATTAAATAAAGAATTTCTTTTTCTGCCAATTTGAATTGATTTTCCTTTAGGCCATTGGCTTTACATTGTTTTGGGATTAAGTGGTCAATCGCTATTTGCACCTTATCAATTTCTGTATAAGAAGGAAGTTGAATAATTTCTAAACGATCTCGCAATGGTGCTGGAATATTTTCTAAATAGTTTGCTGTAGCGATAAACATTACCTTAGATAAATCATATGGTTCTTCTAGATAATGATCACTAAACATAGAATTTTGTTCAGGATCTAATACTTCTAATAAGGCATCACTTGGATCACCCTTATAGTCAGCGCCCATTTTATCTAATTCATCAATTAAGAATACAGGATTTATGACTGTAGCCTTTTTCATACCTTGGATGACACGACCAGGTAAAGAACCTAAATAGGTTCTTCTATGACCTCTAATTTCTGCTTCATCACGCACACCACCCAAAGACATTTTTACAAATTTACGATTCAAAGAGCGTGCAATAGATTTTGCTAAAGAAGTTTTACCCACACCTGGAGGACCTACTAAACATAAGATAGGTGCATTTAATGTACCTGTCATCTGCTTAACAGCTAAATATTCCATAATGCGGTCTTTTACTTTTTCTAAACCAAAATGATCTTCATCTAAAATAGAACGTACTGTTTTTAGATTGGATTCATCTTCCGTTTCTTGCCACCAAGGTACTTTTAATAACCAATCCAAATAACTTCTTTCTACGCTTGCTTCCCCACTACTAGGTGGTAACATTTCATAACGTTGTAATTCTTC
>JAFVFM010000051.1 GCA_017475415.1 Solobacterium sp. | reverse complement strand
GTTTAACGGATCAAGATTTCATTAATTTATCTGCAGATATTTCTACATTAGAAGCAGTATTACAAAAGGATGGCCTTACTAGTGAAGGTCGCATGGAACAAGTGAAGAGTGGAGGACAAAAATAATGTCTGATCAACGTAAAAGAGATGAAAAAGAACGTCTTTGGAATGAGGTATTAGGTAGAAAAAGAGCCTATGAATCTACTGAAGCTTCAGAAGAAATTGAACTTGTGATTGATGAAAGAGAAAAAGAATTAAAGGAAATCGAAAATAGTATTCATCATAATAAGGATGCAAAAGAAACAATGATGAGTGCGGATTTAGCGATGGATGAGCTAAATAAGATTCTTAAGCAACAACAAAAAGAATTAGAGGCTTTAAGTAATGAAATGAAGCGTAAAGAAACAATTGATCCAACACTAATGGATATGGATCGTTTGGAAAAAGATTTACGCAGAGATTATGGTGAAGACTTTAGTTTAGTAGAAGAAGAAAAAGAAGTAGAAAAAAAGAAGGTAATTGATACAGAACAAATATTCGATGATATTTATAATTCCATTACTTCTAAAATTATGGGTCAAAAGGATGCAATGAAACAAATGGTTGTAGCCTTTAGAAGGCCATATGTCATGGGTGAAGAAAAAGATAAGGCAAAAAATGTCATTCTAGTATCTGGACCTAATGGTTCAGGAAGGCATGAGGCCGTAAGCCAAATGGCTCGCTCGCTTCATGAAAAGGGTGTATTTGAAAGCGAAGATGTCTATACCATTGATATGAGTCGCTATTCTAGTGGTTCTCAAGAACAAATCTTCCTACAAGACCTTTATGAAGCTTTAGAAGGTAGTGGTTCAGTAATCTGCTTTGAACATTTTGAAAGTGGCTTCCCTTCCTTCTTACGTATGATTGATTCTTTAGTTACAACAGGTAAGGTTGTATTAAATAAACGCTATGTATTAACGAAGGGTGTACTTGTTGAAAATCAAACAGGCTTAGTAAAAGATACAGTAGATTCCTTATCTGCTGGAGGTAAATATTTAATCTTTATTACTTCTCAGTCTGCATCTAAAGTACAAGATGCCTTTGGAGCAGATTTTATGTATCATGTTTTAGATACAGTTACCTTAAAGCCATTAGACGAAGAAAGCATTAAGGCGATTATTCATAATCAAGCAATAGCTCTAGAAAAGAAGGCTAAGGATAATTTAAAGATAGATATACAAGTAGGAGATGAGATACAAAATTGGGTGAATTCACATTTTGATAAAACCCAAGGTGCCGATGGAATTACCTCTATCTTCTATGATTTCTATGTATCTTTAAGCCATACAGCATTACATAATGACGTAGCGAATAAGGCATTGGAGTTAAAAATAGTAAATGATGCGCCAGTAGCGATTATTGAAGAAGAACAAGTTGTCTTATCACGTTCTAAAAATAGTGAAGAAGAAATCGCAGCTGTTAATGAAGAATTAGATCAGATTGTTGGCTTGGATATGGTAAAGAATTATATTCGTTCTTTACAATCTCATATCGCTATGCAACAAAAGCGTCGTGAACAAGGCATGAAAACTGCTGAAGTATCCAAACATATGATTTTTACTGGTAATCCAGGTACAGGTAAAACAACAATCGCAAGATTGATTTCCCGTTATATGAAGGCAATTGGTGCACTTTCGCAAGGACAATTAGTAGAAGTAACAAGAGCTGACCTGGTAGCGCAATATGTAGGTCAAACTGCACCATTAACGATGTCGGTAATCAAGTCTGCCTTAGGTGGTGTACTCTTCATTGATGAAGCTTATTCTTTATATAGAGGTAAGGATGATTCCTTTGGCTTGGAGGCAATTGATACTTTAGTTAAGGCAATGGAAGATAATCGTGAAGACTTAATTGTTATCTTAGCTGGATATAAGAAGGAAATGGCAGGATTTTTAGAATCGAATTCTGGTTTGAAGTCACGTTTCCCGAACTATATTGACTTCCCAGATTATACAGGAGAAGAATTAAGAAAGATTGCGGTATTACAAGCTAAGGGCAAGGGCTATGAAATTGATGAGAATGTATATCCTCGCTTAGAAGAATATTTCAATGAAGTACAATCCATTAATGCAATGGAAGCTGGTAATGGACGTTTGGCACGTAACTTAATTGAAGAGGCTATCCTTAAACAATCACAGCGTATTGTCGCAAATCCAGATGCCGAAATGTCAAAATTATTGGAAGAGGATTTTGACTTTACAATTAAAGTTACTGCTCCAGCAAAGAAAGATGAAATGAATCTTGAGGACTTATTAAAATTAGCCCAAAAATAAAAGGAAATAAGGCACCCACGGGTGCCTTTTGAAGTGTATAATCGTATACGGAGTCGATATGAAAAATAAGATTATTTTAGTGATTTTAATGATGCTTGGCATGCTTATACCAAGTAATGTAATAAAGGCAGAAGGTAATACTGTAAGGATCTTATTTACCAATAATTTAAGAGATTCTTTAGAAACTTTCCGTACAATAGATGAAAATGCAAAAGAAAAAACAATTTACGGCTATGCCACAATGGCGAATGCGATAGCTAATCTAAAAGATGAAAATACAATTCTATTAGATACAGGTGACTTTTCATTAGGTACCATCTTTGGCTGTTTAGCAGAAAAGAATGCGGTAGATTTAAGCATGATGAAAAGCTTTGGCTATGATGCCGTATTACTTGGTAATGAAGATTTTGATTTAGGTGTAGAAGGCTTAAGTACTATGCTTTCTAGAGTAGAAGAAGGTCCTACAATTCTCTTGACCAATAATGCGGGATATGACTTCCAAGATGGCATATATCTAGATGGCTTAAATGCCGATGAAACAAAGGCTTATAGCATAATAGAAAAAGCTGGAAAGCGTATCGCTATATTAGGGGTAAGTGAAAGAAGAAATAAAGAGGATAAGGTATTTAGTGATCCACAAAAGGCTTTAAAGAAAAGCTTAGAGGTAATCAAAAAAGAAAATG
>JAFVFM010000050.1 GCA_017475415.1 Solobacterium sp. | reverse complement strand
CGTGTCATATTATGATCACTATCCTGCACCTTTTCCATCAAGGATTCTAAAGCATAATATTCTCTAGCTCGCCAACTACCTAAGGCAGCTTTTTTCTTATCCTTGCATTCTTTAATATATTCAACACTCTTAGCTGTGTCTTGGTAAGGTATAGATTGAATGTGAGGATGTTGTTCAAAAAAAGAAGTACATTGCGATAAAGCTTCAGGATGACTATAAACTTCTTCTATTTCCTCTATTTTCGTTCCTGGTAAAACAACTAAATCTTCTTGAATCGGAATATCAATTTCTCCTACCGCAAAGACATCATAATCTTTGAACAAATCATATGTACGTGCGATGATTCCTGTTGTCGTATTCTCTACTGGTATGACTGCATAATCTAACACTTCATTTTCTACATCTCGCATGATTTCTTTAAAGTTTGGATAACCTATCTGTTCTATATCAATATCCTCAAAGAATTGTAATGCTGCAATTTCAGAAAATGTACCATGTGTTCCTTGATAGCCAACTTTCATGAAAATCTCCTTACTAATTGTTATAATTTTAGTATGCAGAAAAAAAAGGCGCAACCATTAATCCTTTACTTCATTGGCTGTTTCTTTATACCATCGTTTCTTTTCTCCACCCTCTTTTTTTATGGTTATAAAGAATATAATTATACAGGCTTATTGAATGTTATTGGTTTACCTGCTTATTTCTTTTCTTTACTTATTCTGGTTTATTTTATCTTCTCTTTAGTAAAATTAAGTAACGGTATCCTCAAGAAAGAACAGCTCATCACTTTAACAATCTTAATCCTTATTTCTTTATTCCTACCTTATCAAGAAGAAACGTCTATCTTTTCCAATATGCATATTCTTTTATCCTATGTTTCCTTTGTCTATATGAATTATCTTTTCTATTGTTTATATCCTATACTCAAAAATTATATTCCCCTCTACACAATATTACTTTGTGTATGTTTTTACCTTTGTTTAAAAGAAATGAAAGTAAGTGGTTTAGCAGAAATCCTCTATGCCTCTTTCCTTAGTATCATAATTACAATAGCAAATAAATAATCCAACAAAAAAAAGCACCAGTTAAGGTGCATCACGTATATGCTTACGTTTTGTATATTTATTCATCATTTCTCCATAAAACATTAGATAATGTGATTGAAGATAATCCAGAAGCTCATCCATTATTCCATAGCGATAGAGGGTGTCAGTATATAAGAGAAGTGTTTCGAGCACGCTTAAAAGATTTAGGAATAAATCAATCTATGTCTAGATTATCTCACTGTATCGATAATGATCCAATGGAAGGCTTTCAAGGGATCTTCAAAGATTTATTATATACACTCCATCATGATGTAGAAACACTTGATGAATTACTACTCGCAATCGATGAGACATTCGAATTTTATATTAATGAGTATCCACAAGAAAGATATCACGGCTTAACAGCTGGAGAAGTACGGCAAGCTGCATTTAAAACCGATATGCCTACTCAATATCCTATACAGCCAAATCCTAAAATCATTAAATACTGGAATCATAT
>JAFVFM010000049.1 GCA_017475415.1 Solobacterium sp. | reverse complement strand
CAGGCCGTAAGGCAACCGAAACAGAAATACTTGAAAATAGCAGTAAGAATACAGATGGCATTATTCAAGCTGCTCTACATACAGAAAGCTCAAAGACAGTTGTTTCGCGCTATCAAGTGAAATCAGGTTTACGTATTTTAGGTAGTGATATTGTAAAAGAAGCACGTAAATGGGTAAATTATGGGCAATACGCTTTTGGTGGAGTGGATCCTACACCAGGTAGAGGGGCTGATTGTTCGGGCTTTGTACAATATGTATTTAAACAAAATGGTATTGAATTACCTCGTGGTGCCTATGAACAAGGCCTTACAAATACAATTCAAATTACCGATATATCCCAAATTCGTGCAGGCGATTTACAGGTATGGAGTGGGCATATTGGGATATGTACTGGACAAGGCACATCTATACATGCTTTAAATCCAGGTATGGGTATACAAGAGCTACCAATGTTTAGTGTTTATGGAAGTGGAGCATTTCTTGGCTTCTTCCGTAGAGTAGATGTGGAATAATATAGGAGGCTACTGAGGTGGCCTTTTTTTTAAGCGATATAATGTTAGAATAAATAGCGGAGGAAGTAAGATGACAAAAGAACAAGAATTATATGTGCTTTGGAAAGAAAAAGCGCAAAAAGATATGGATGTAGTAAGGGAATTAAAGGAGATGGAAGGAAATGAAGAAAGAATTGAAGATGCCTTCTATCGTGATTTAGCATTTGGAACAGGGGGCTTAAGAGGCGTAATTGGTGCGGGAACAAACCGCATGAATATTTATACTGTCGCAAAGGCCTCTCAAGGCTTAGCGAATTATGTAATCAAGAATTTCAATGATGCAGATAGAAGTATAGCGATTTCTTATGATTCACGTATTAAGTCGGATGTCTTCGCTCGTACTGCAGCTGAAGTATTTGCGGCAAATGGCATTGAAGTACATATCTATGATGAACTTATGCCGACACCATGTTTATCCTTTGCGGTTAGGGAATTGAAATGTGCTGCCGGAATTATGGTTACGGCTAGTCATAATCCATCCAAATATAATGGCTATAAAGTATATGGGGCAGATGGTTGCCAAATTACAACGGAGGCTGCTAAAAGCATATTAGAAGAAATTGATGCCGTAGATGGATTTGAAGTATTAGAAAAAGTTGACGCATTAAGTGAATCCTATAAAGAAAGGATTCATGTTATCCCTGATGAAGTTTATACAGCATTTACAGAATGTGTGAAAAAAGAAAGTATGCTTTATGGAGAAGAAATTTCTAAAGATGTAGCGATTGTTTATACACCTTTAAATGGTACAGGCTTAAAGCCTATTTTAAGAGCCTTAAAGGAAGAAGGGTATACAAATATCACTGTAGTTAAGGAGCAAGAACAACCAGATGGTAACTTCCCAACTTGCCCATATCCAAATCCAGAAATTCATGAAGCGATGGCTTTGGGGATGGAATATGCAGAAAAGAGTCATGCGGATTTATTATTGGCTACTGATCCGGATTGTGATCGCTGTGGTATAGCTGTACGTAATCAAAATGGGGAATATGTTTTATTAAGCGGTAATGAAACGGGTTTACTATTGTTAGATTACATTTGTGATAGACGCTCAAGTCATAATGATATGCCAAATGATCCTGTATTTGTAAAAACGATTGTTACGATGGATTTGGCAGAAAAGATTGCAAAGAATTATGGTGTAAGAACCATCAATGTCTTAACTGGTTTCAAATTCATTGGTGAACAAATTGGTTTATTAGAAAAAGAAGATAAAGAAGATAGCTATATTTGTGGCTTTGAAGAAAGCTATGGCTATTTAACAGGTACTTATGTAAGAGATAAAGATGCGGTAAATGCTGCAACAATGATTGCAGAAATGTTTGCCTACTATAAGACAAAAGGTATTTCTTTATTGGATAAATTAAATGAATTATATGAGAAATATGGTTATTGTTTAAATACATTACATTCTTTTGAATTTGAAGGATCTAAAGGCTTTACCCAAATGCAAGAATTAATGGCTAAATTTAGAGCTGGAGTAGGTGAGGTTGCGGGTAAGAAGGTAGAAGCATGTTTAGATTATTCTACAGGAATTGACGGCTTACCTAAATCGGATGTTCTCAAATTTTTATTGGATGGAGGCCATTCTCTTGTCGTTAGACCTTCAGGTACAGAACCAAAATTAAAATTCTATATATCTGTACAGGCGAAAAATAAGGAAGAAGCGGAATTCATTGAAAAAGAAATGATGGAGAGTTTAACGTAACTCCCAAGAAGTCCCCGATTTTCTAAAAGTCGGGGATGAATTGGGATGTGAAATGTGCTATAATATAATCAGTCGTTAAAAGTAAATAAATACGACAACTTCGTATAATATTATGAAATTAGATAATAATAACCATTCAGTATTCGCTTTGTATTACCACCTTGTATTAGTAGTTAAGTATAGAAGGAATGTTTTCGATGATGATATCTCTTTATTCGCTAGAAATATCTTTGAAAAGATAGCCCCTTCTTATAATATGACTCTACTAGAATGGAATCATGATGTAGACCATGTTCATATCATGTTCAAAGCACACCCAAATACTGAAATATCTAAGTTTATCAACGCCTATAAGAGTGCTTCTTCAAGATTAATTAAGAAGAACTATCCAGAAGTAAGAAAGAAACTGTGGAAAGAATACTTTTGGAGTCAAAGCTTTTGTCTTCTTACAACAGGCGGAGCACCAATAGAAGTAATTAAAAAATATATTGAAACACAAGGTGAGAGATGAAAAGGAATATCGCATATCGTTATCGAATATATCCTAATGAAGCACAGGAAATACTTCTACAGAAGACATTTGGCTGTGCTCGTTTTATATGGAATCAGATGTTAGACGATATTCAAAGAAGTTATGAAGAAGAACACAAGACAAAATACCCAACACCTGCGAAATATAAGAAAGAATATGAATGGCTAAAAGAAGTAGATTCATTAGCACTAGCTAATGTACAGCTACAAGTAAAACAAGCCTTTCAAAGATTCTTTGAAGATGAGAAGATTGGATATCCTAAGTTCAAATCTAAACATCATAGTAAGAAGAGTTATACAACGAATATGGTAAACGGGAATATCAGATTATCAGCTAATACAATACGCTTACCGAAACTAGGTAGTATAAAAATAAAAAGACATAGAGAAGCACCGAAAGAATGGAAACTAAAGTCAGTCACAGTTAGACAAGAGGCTAGTGGAAAATATTATGTATCAGTATTGTACGAATATGAGAGCCAAGTAATCGAACATAATGATACAAATAAAACAATAGGTCTTGACTATGCGATGAATGGACTTTACGTGGATGATAGAAGAAGTAGTGCAGAGATGCCACATTATTTCAGGAAAGCTGAAAAGCGACTAAATAAAGCACGAAGAAAACTATCACGCATGTATGTAATGGGAGTAGAGAAACAATCAAAACGTTATTACAAACAGAAGAAAAGAGTAGCATTACTACATGAAAAAGTAAGACAGCAGAGATTAGATTGGTTACATAAAAAGTCTAGATATCTAGTAAACCAATATGATTATATTGGAATAGAAGAATTAGATATGAAAGGAATGAGCCAATCATTACATTTCGGAAAGAGTGTAAGTGATAATGGATGGGGAATGTTTGTGAGGATGCTTGAGTATAAAGCAGAGATTAGTGGAAAGCATGTGATTAAAGCAGATAAATTATTCCCATCTAGTCAAAAGTGTCATGTGTGTGGAGCACTAAATCCAAAGACAAAAGATCTCAGCATCAGAAAATGGGTATGTCCAGTATGTGGAAACGAGCATGATAGAGATCATAACGCAGCAATCAATCTAAAAAAAGAAGCGCAAAGATTAGCGCTTATGTAAAAACCAACAAGGTACCCTGGGGCACAGGGGATCCCATAAGCTCGGGTAATCTGAACACAATGGTGTTCTTGACCGAGAAGCCCCCACCTCTAAACGTTAGTGTATGTGGTGGGAGTATGTCACCAAGGGAGTATTTAAGTTAGATGAAAAAGATAATGAAGCTATGCTTAGCGTTTGTTTTGGCACTATCTTTATGCAACATACAAATTATAGAAGCCAACAATGGCATTAATGAATTTGTTAGGCGTTTATATAAAGAATGTTTAAATCGTAATGCGGACGCAAATGGATTACAGTATTGGGTAAATCGCATAGAGAAAAAAGAAATTAGTGTACATGAAATGGTGCAAGGTTTCTTCTTTTCTAATGAAATGAATAAAGCGAATTTAAACGTATGGCAATGGACAGATCGTTGTTACAAAACATTACTTAATCGCAAAGCAGATGCGAAAGGAAAAGAATATTGGGTGAATATTTTGATTCACAAAATGAGCCGTAGGGAAATGCTAGATCAATTCATGCAGGCAAATGAATTTAAAAAACTATGTGAGAGCTATGGTTTAAAGGTGGAACAAAATACGAAACCACAAACACAAAATACAACTACAGGAGATGCTTTAAAAGACTATGTTGTGCGCTTATATCGTAATGTATTAGGTAGAGAGGCAGATAGTGCTGGCCTAGAGCATTGGTTTACGCTTTTGATGGAAAAAAGAACGACACCTTATTTAGTGGCTACAGAATCGTTCTTCCATTCTGCTGAATTTAATCAGCGTAGCTTGTCTTCGCAAGCTTTGGTGAATATTCTTTATGCGACATTTTTGAATCGCACACCTGATGTACAAGGGAATGCATATTGGTTATCAAGAATAAATCGGAAAGAAAGCCGCGATGCCATCATTCATGATTTCGCTACATCTGTTGAATTCAAATCATTAATGGAAAAAACAGGCTGGAAGGCTAGATCAAATGCCTATATCGCTGCACGTTTAAATAATGTGAATGACATATTGATAGTGGCAAATAAAAAGCATAAGTTGCCAGATTATTATGAACCGACAGGTTTGGTGGCACCAAATGTGAATCATCGTAATGGTACACAATTTATGCGACCTGAAGCGGCTAGAGCATTAGAAAGAATGTTTGCAGCTGCAAGGCAAGCCGGCATGTATCTTATCGCTGGTTCTGGCTATCGCTCTTATGCAACACAAGTTAGTACATATAATTATTGGGCATCATTATATGGCTACGCAGGAGCCGATCGTGTTAGTGCTAGAGCTGGTTATTCAGAGCATCAAACAGGCTTAGCTATGGATATCGGTAGAGATGATGGCTATGCCTATCTAGATACAGCATTTGAATATACAGCAGAAGCACAGTGGTTAAAAGAAAATGCTTATCGCTTTGGATTTATACTTCGTTATCCAAAAGGAAAAGAACATATAACAGGTTATTCTTTTGAATCATGGCACTTCCGCTATATTGGGGAAGACTACGCAAAAGCTTTGGTTTCTGAGGGTGGCTTAGAGTATACAATGGAAGAATACTTCGGCTTTGAAGGTGGCGTAAATTATTAAATGATAAATAGGCTTAATCATATGGATTAGGCCTTTTTTTCTTTTGAGAAGAAAAAAATTTTTCATCAAAAAGTAGCTAAAAATAAGGCTTTTTAGAAGGTTGAGAAAAAAGTTTAAGAAAAGGTATTGCAAAAGAAGAGGGGGAGAATTATTATATAAGTGTCAATAGAAACACACGAGCAACGTTACTGTCGGGCAAAACAGTGAAATTGCTCTATT